>CAZVAV010000047.1:0-9541 GCA_964625135.1 uncultured Oscillospiraceae bacterium
TGATTTGAGATCCACCCTGAAGAAAGCGGAGCTTTCTCTCGCAGAGGGCGGCGAGAACTGCGCCGAGGTTGTGCGCCAGGCGATTAAAACCGTCGATCAGGCTGCTGCCAAGGGAATCATTCACAAGAATGTCGCGTCCCGCAAGAAATCGTCCCTTGTCTGCAAGCTGAATAAGATAGGCTAAACAACGAAACGAACGGCTTGCCGTTCGTTTTTTGTTTGCGGCGAATTTTTTTGCTCAATCGATAGGATACCCAAACCCGTCTCAATTAAAGAAATTTTGTCCGATTAAAAAATGCTGTCCGATACGCTGGCCGACGCGATGCTGATCGCTAAATTGGTGCAGGGTCTGGCCATCGTCGGCGTGGTGGGCGGCGCGATCAATTTTGTGCTGGTCGGGCAGGTGTCCGACTATGCGGCGCTGGTTTATGAAAAACAGGGAGGTAGCGAAATGCACAGTAAAAATCCGCCCTTTGCGATTACAAATGCGGCGATTTCCGACATTGCTGCAATTGCCGAGCTGATCGGCCGCATTTCCACGGCACAGGGGCTATCCAGTAATCCGACACTGCGCCGCAAAAACCGAATTCGGTCGATCCATGCCTCCCTCGCCATTGAGCAGAACACCCTGAATCTGGAGCAGGTCACAGCGGTATTGAACGGGAGGCAGGTGCTCGCCCCGCCGAAGGACATTGCCGAGGTCAAGAACGCCTACGAAATCTACGAATGCCTTGACCGGCTCGACCCATACTCGGTGGATGACCTGTTAGCCGCCCATGGCGTGATGATGCGCGGGCTGATGGACGAGGCAGGAGATTTTCGCATGGGGCCGGTGGGCGTGGTCGATCAGCACGGAACCATCCTCCACTTTGGAACGCTCCCGCAGTATGTTCCAAAGCTCGTCTGCGAGCTGCTGGACTGGGCAAAGGAAAGCGATGTTCATCCGCTGATTAAGGGCTGTGTCTTCCACTACGAATTTGAACTGATTCACCCCTTTGCAGACGGAAACGGGCGCATGGGACGCCTTTGGCACACACTGTTGCTTTCCAGATGGAATCCTCTTTTTGCATGGCTCCCGGTCGAATCCCTCGTTCACGAACGGCAGCCGGAATACTATCATGCGATCAATCAATCAAATGTCGACGGGGAATCGACAAGCTTTATCGAATTTATGCTTTCCGCAATTAAAGCATCGCTCATTGAAGCCACAAAAATGAGCGATGCTTTGAGCGATGGTTTGAGCGATGCCTCAGAGGATAAGGTCGTTTGGCGACGCAGGCTGATTGGGGGGCATCTGAAGGAATTCGGAAAGATTCAAAATATGGATGTGCAGTCGCTTTGCGGCGTATCCGCTGCCACCGCAAACCGTATCCTAAAGCAGCTGGTGCAGGATGGGCTCCTAGAAAAAAGCAAAGAAAAAGGGCAATGGATTTATCGAACGCGTTCATAATCATGACCGAGCGGCCTTCCAAGATCGGGAGGCCGCCATGCAACAAAATAGTAGCATTCAAAGGGGGGTGATTTTGCTGCGCTTTCAACGATTGGAAAATCTGAGGCTCGATGCGGATAAGACACAGAAAGAAATCGCAGAGGTGCTCGGCTGTCAACGAGAGGTTTATCGCCGCTACGAAAAGGGCACCCATGAAATTCCTGCATGGGCATTGATCGAGCTTGCAAGATTCTACAAAACAACAACCGATTATATTCTTGGGCTTTCAGACGAACGCTATCCCAGACGATAAAGAACACGCCGTCATAACCGACAGCGTGTTCTTTTGGCCTAAAAATTTTTCCCTCCCCGAGGGAACGGAGCGGTGAAATTACTTCTTCAGCCAGCTCATCATCTTGCGCAGCTGTGCGCCGACGATCTCGACCGGGTGAGCGGCCTCCATCGCGCGGGTGGCGAGGAACTTGGCGCGGCGTCCGGCGCGGTTCTCGGCGATCCACTCGGAGGCAAAGGTGCCGTTCTGAATCTCGTGGAGCACCTTCTTCATCTCCCGGCGGGTGTCCTCGGTGATGATGCGGGTGCCGGTGCGGTAATCGCCGTACTCGGCGGTGTCCGAAATCGAGAAGCGCATTGCCGCGAAGCCGCCCGAGTTGATCAGGTCGACGATCAGCTTCATCTCGTGGACGCACTCAAAATAGGCCATCTCGGGGGCGTAGCCCGCCTCAACGAGGGTGTCAAAGCCGGCCTTCATCAGCTCGGTCACGCCGCCGCAGAGCACCGCCTGCTCGCCGAAGAGATCGGTCTCGGTCTCATCCTTGAAGGTCGTCTCGATAATTCCGGCTCGACCCGCGCCGATGCCGCTGGCATAGGCCAGCGCGTATTCCTTGGCCTTGCCGCTCTCATCCTGATGGATGGCGATGAGCGAGGGAACGCCCTTGCCCTCCTGATACTGGCTGCGGACGGTGTGGCCGGGGCCCTTGGGGGCGACCATGATCACATCAACGCCCTTAGGGGCGACAATCTGCTTAAAGTGGATGTTAAAGCCGTGGGCGAACATCAGCACGTTGCCTTCCCTGAGGTTGGGGGCGATCTCCTCGGCGTAGATATCGGCCTGGCGCTCATCGGGAACGAGCATCATGATCAGGTCGGCGCTTTTGGCCGCGTCCTGTACGTTCATGACGGTCAGCCCCGCCTCGCGAGCCTTCTGGCAGCTGGCGCTCTCCGGGCGAAGCCCGACAACAACCTTCACGCCGCTCTCCTTGAGGTTCAGCGCGTGCGCGTGACCCTGGCTTCCGTATCCAATAATCGCGACCGTCTTACCGTCGAGCAGATTGAGATTGCAGTCGGCGTCGTAGAACATCTTTACCATTTGAATCTTCCTTCCTGATATGACATTGATTTGGGGGAACCTTATTTATGATCTCCGCGTTCCATCGCCGTGGCTCCGGTGCGGCACATCTCCAGAATGGGGTACTGCGACAGGATTTCGATAAAGGCGTCGATTTTGTGCGGTGTGCCGGTCAGCTCGACCACCGCCGAGGAGACCGCGAGATCGACGATCTGCGCCCCGTAGATGTCGCAGATTTCCCGGATCGGGGTGCGGGTTGCGTCGTTGCACGAAAGCTTGATCAGCAGCAGCTCGCGGTACAGGGATTTCGCCGAGTCAAGGGCGTAGACGGCGAGCGTCTCCTCGAGCTTGGCGGTCTGGTGGATGATCTGGGCAAGGATATCCTCGTCCCCCATGACCACGACGGTCATCCGGGAAATTTTCGGGTCGTGCGTCGCCGAAACGGTCAGCGATTCGATGTTATAGCCCCGCCGTCCGAACAGGCTGGCAACCCGCGCGAGAACGCCCGCATTATTCTGAACCTTGATGGTGACGACATGTTTTTGCATACCGGGGGCTCCTTTCTCAAAGCTGGCTCACGACCGGGGCCGAGCGGTAGGCTTCTCTGACCGTCGCGCCGCCGGGAATCATCGGCATGACCATCTCGTCCTCGTCAATCCGGCATTCGATGACGCAGGGCATCCCGGAGCCGAGTGCCTTCGAGAAGCGCTCACGAAATTCCTCCGCCGTATCGGCGTGGTAGCCCTTTGCGCCGAACGCCTCGGCAACGGCGGCGAAATCGGTCTTGCGGTGCAGGCTGGTGGAGGAATAGCGGTGGTCGTAAAAGAGGGTCTGCCACTGGCGCACCATGCCGAGCACCCCGTTGTTGAGCACGACGGTGATGATCGGAAGATCGTACGAAACGCTGGTGCACAGCTCGTTGAGGTTCATATGAAAGCACCCGTCCCCGGTGATGTGGATGACCCGGCGGCGGGGAAAGGCCACCTGTGCGCCGATCGCCGCGCCGTAGCCAAAGCCCATCGTCCCAAGGCCGCCCGAGGTGAGGAAGGAGCGGGGCTGGGTGCGGCCGCAGTACTGTGCCGCCCACATCTGGTGCTGCCCGACGTCGGTGACGATGATCGCATCCTCCCCGGCCAGCTCGGCAATGGCGTGAATGATGTCGTAGGGGTGCAGCCTTCCGTCCTGCGCACTCGCCGGGGGAGCCACATCCTCCCTTCGCCAAAGGGTAATCTGTTCCTGCCACGCGGGATGCGTCGTCGCTTCAATCAGCGGGAGCAGCGCGTCGAGCACCCGCCCGACATCCCCGACGACGCTGTAATCGATGTGGATGTTCTTGTTGATCTCGCTGCGGTCGATATCGATCTGCACGATTTTGGCGCGCTTGGCAAAATCCGAGGGCTTGGTGGCCACCCGGTCGGAAAACCGCGCGCCGATGACGATCAGCAGGTCGGCTCCGTCGACCGCGAGCCCGGCGGACACGTTGCCGTGCATTCCGATCATCCCCATGTTCAGCGGGTCGTTGTAGGCGAGAACCCCGGTGCCCATGATGGTGTGGCAGGCCGGAACCGACGCGCGGTGCGCCAGCTCGTAGACCTGCGCCGACGCGCCCGACCCGATTACCCCGCCGCCGAAATGCAGCACCGGACGCTCGGCCGAATTGATCAGCGCCGCGATTTCGGCGATGACCGAAGCGTCAATTTCGGTCGGACGCTCGGCGGCCTCTGGCGCGGCGGGGATAAATTCGCAAACCGCCGCGGTCACATCCTTGGGGATGTCGACGAGCACCGGCCCCGGCCGGCCGGAATTCGCAATGACAAACGCCTCACGCAGCACGCGAGCCAGATCCTCGACCCTGCGCACGACAAAGTTGTGCTTGGTAATCGGCATCGTGATGCCGGTGATGTAGACCTCCTGAAAGCTGTCGCAGCCAATCAGCGAGTTCGGAACATTGGCGGTGACGGCGACCATCGGAATCGAATCCATATAGGCGGTGGCGATGCCGGTGACCAGATTGGTGCTGCCCGGGCCGGAGGTGGCAAAGACCACGCCGGTTTTTCCGGTCGCGCGGGCATAGCCATCGGCGGCGTGCGCCGCGCCCTGCTCGTGGGCGGTAATGATGTGGCGAATTCCAAGTCGGTTGTCGTAAAGCGCGTCGTAAATATTGAGAATCGTCCCACCCGGATATCCGAAAACCGTGTCCGCCTTCTGTTCGGCAAGCACTTCGAGAACGATCTGTGAGCCTGTCAGCAGCATGTTGTTTCCTCCTGTTCCACGTCAATCCCAGCCGATAAAAAAACGCGCCTCTGTCCCTCTTTGTAAAAAAAAGAGACAAAGGCGAAATTCGCTTCTGCGGTACCACTCTTCTTGCCGTTTTCAAAACGGCCCCTCGGTGCGCCGTCACCTAGCACTGCCCGGTGATGGCTCTGACCGGGTAACGGCGGTCAACCGTCCGGGCCTACTCGGGCGCACCCCTTTTGGTCGGCTGCTCGGGGATGACCTTCCCTCGTTCTCCAACGCCGCCTCGCACCATCCGGCGGCTCTCTGTCCGTTGGAAATGAACAAGCTACTTTTCCCGTCACTGCATGTTGTAATGTAAAATTATGATTGTTCTTACTATAAACGCTTTGACGGGAAAAGTCAATTGTGCGTTTTGGCAATGATTCGCAAAAACAAGCCGCTATTTTAGCGCTGTTTCGCCAATGTTTCGTTCTCTTTTCCGCAAGCGACCGGTTGGCCAAAATGGAAAGGGCTTTTTTGCCTTCCCGCTCGCAGCGCAGGAAAATCCTTGCAAAAAGAGGAATGCCATCCCCTTCTCGCTCGAGTTGTTCATCTATTTTAGACATCAATCCTCCCGGGGTGCTTCCTCCGCCATCGAGGCAAAGTCAGCCGCGCCGACGCCCGCCCGACGCCCAAAGACGAGCAGCTCGGTCAGCGCGTTTCCCGGCAGCGGCCAGTTGCCGTGAATCCCGCCGGTGACCTCACCCGCGGCAAACAGGCCGGAAATCGGCAGGCCGTCCGCGCCCACCACCTCGGCCTGCGGCGTGATCAGCAGCCCGCCCAGCGTGGTTCTGACCCCCGGCGCGACCTCCAGCAGGAAAAGGGTTCCCTCCAGACGAGCGGGGTGCGGCTCGTTCTGTTCCTCGTCGATGGTATCGAGCAGCTCGGCATTGCGCTGTTCAATTGCCTCGGCAAGCGCCTCTGCGGGAAGCCCGGCGGCCTGCGCGAGCTTCTCCGCGTCGGAGCCGGAAACCGCCGATTGTTGCAGCGCCTCCGGCAGGTCGCGCCACAGCCCCTCGCCAAAGAGCAGCCATCCGCAGCGCCCCGATTGGGCAAGCAGCGCCTCGGAAAGGGTGCGGTCGTCCGCCAGCTCATCGGCAAAGCGCTCCCCCGCGCCGTTGAGCAGAATCGCGCCGCGCTCCCGCAGCGAACGGGGCACAATCCGTCCGCTCCCCCGGTGGACGGTCGGCTCGGTCATGATGTCGGTCATCCCGGTGGTGGCCGCGCCCAGCTCCTGCGCCATTGCGACGCCGTCCCCCACCGCCCCGGCCACGCTCACCGTATCAAGCCCGCGCAGCAGCGTACGATAGCTGCCGCAGAGCTTGTCGTTCGCGGCAAAGCCCCCGGTCGCCAGCACCACCGCCCTGCCGGTAAAAAGGTGGCGCAGCCCCGGCGACTGGGCGATCACCCCGCTGATTTGCCCCTCCTCGTCGGCGATGAGGGCGGTCGCGGGGGTGCGATACAAAATTGTGACCCCGGCTCGCTCCACGGCTTGGGTCAATCCCCGGATCAGATACGCCCCGACCGGCGTGCCGTCCTCGGGCAGGTGGGCCCGTTTGGCCGCGCTGCCGGGAAGCGCCTCGAGACGCTCGAGCGGAAAGCCCTCCTCGGTCAGCCAGTCGAGCGCCGCCGCCGAATCCCCGGCAAGCACCTCGAGCAGCTCGAGCATATCGAAATTCTCCGGCTCGCCCGCGACGGCAAGGCTGTCGCCGAGCATCGTTTCAAAATCGTCCTCGAGCTCCGCCTCTCTTTGGGCGGCTGTCGCCGCACCGTTGACCCCATCCGCCGCGAGCAGCGTGTTTCCTCCGGGGGCGGCGCTTTTTTCGAGCAGAACAATCCGCAGCTCGGGATTCTGCCGCGCCGCCGAAAGGGCGGCGGTAAGCCCCGCTCCCCCCGCGCCCACGACGATCAAATCCGCCTCGGTCACCTGCGCGCGCAGCGACGGCGCTACCGGCTCGGACGGCGCTTCGAGCAGCGGGGCAAGCTCCGCGCCCGAGGCGGCAATTGCCTGCTCCACCGCCGAGAGCAGCGCCCGGCTGGTGACGGTCGCGCCCGCCACCACGTCGACCGCAAGGGTCTGGTTCGAGACGATCAGCCCGGGCAGCTCCTCGACCACCACCGCGCCGATCCCTTCGCTCTCGGCGTCGCGGCGCACCCGAATTTCGTCGATGTGGCTGCCGGTGAGAGACACCGTCACCGCCAGCCGCTCCCCCGCATAACCCTTCGCCCGCCCGGTATACTCCCCGGCGCGATAGAGCGGCTCCTGGGTGGATTCGTCGGCCTCGGTCAGCGCGGGTACGGCACAGGCCGCGAGCAGCAGCAGGACAGCAAACAGAATCAACAGCTTTTTCATGGGGTTCCTCCCGAAGCATCAAATTTGCCGAAGGCGCAGAGCCAGACGGCGGGCGGGTCGATTGAGGTGGCCTCGACCCGGTGGCGCAGGTGCGCGGGAAGCAGCAGCACATCCCCGCGGGTGAGAAAAACGTCGTATTGTAAAAAGGAGAGCAGCGCCGTCCCCTGTAGAAGACAGAGCCACTCATCCTCCTCCTGATCGTACCAGAAGCCCTTGGGAGAAGCCTGCCCCCAGGAAACAATCCGCTCGAGCCGAAGCCCCGGCGTCCGGAGCAGCTCCCCGGTCAGCTCATCGGGGCTTTGGGGCGGGAGGTCAAACAGGTTCATGGCTTTTCCCTCTTCTCGCCGCCGCGCAGCATCGCCGAAAACTCGGCGGGCAGGCCGCGCAGCGTTTCAAACAGGCTGCCCGCGGTGCGCTCCAGCTCGGACATCTGGGTGAGCAGCGGATTCGCCTCCCGCCCGCCGAGCTTCCCTAATTTTTTATACAGGCTACGCGCAAGCTGTGCCCGCTCGGCGGGCTCGGCCTGTGCAAACCGCTCCAGCAGCGGCGTGCATTGCTCGATCGTCTCGCGCAGCGCCCGCCGCTGGGCATCGGCAAAGCGCTCCCGCAGCCGCGCGGTTTCCTCCCCGTCGAGCAAATCCATCTCGAGCAGCAGCGATTCGCCGCCGTCCTCCCGGATTTTTTGGGCGAGATCGGAGAGCCGCGTCTCCCCCTCCCCGCTGTAGGGCAGCGCCGCAAGGCCGGGACGGATCGACTGCGCCCCCAGCGCGCGCAGCCGCCGCCAGACGAAGACCCGCGCCTTTGAGGGGCTGGCGGGTACCGAATAGCAGAGCGCGATCCATTCCGCGTGTTCCTTCATACAAAGCCCCTCCTTCCCGGCTGTCGGTTACGGGTCGAGCAGCGCGGCAATCACCGCGTTGGAAACCAAAAAGCCCTGCGGCGTCAGAGAAATGCGCCCGTTTTCCGCCGTCAAAAGCCCCGCCGCACGCAGCCGGGGCACCGCCGAGAGGATTCGCTCGCGGCGCGGTTCGCCAAGCGAGGCAAGCGCAATTCCCTCGGCAAGGCGCAGCCCCAGCAAAAGGCACTCCTCCTCGTCTCCGCCCGTGCCGTCCTCGGACACAAGGCTCCAGCAGTCGGGGGCATCGAGAAAGGCGTCGAGGTCGCGCGGAAAGAAAAACCGCTTTCCATCAACAAAGGAATGCGCGGCGGGGCCGATCCCCAGATACTCCTCGCAGCGCCAGTAGCGCAGGTTATGCAGGCTCTGGGCGGCGGGACTTTTCGCGAAGTTGGAGATTTCGTACTGCGCAAAGCCGTGCGCCTCGCTTCGGCGCACCATCGCGAGATAGCAGTCGGCGAAGAAATCCTCGTCCGGCTCGGGATAGCGGGACGCGAACGCCGTTCCCGGCTCGAGCTTGAGCAGATAGGCCGAGAGATGGTCGATCGGGGTCTCACAAAGCCGGTCAATCGCTTCCTCGATCTCGGCCACCTGCTGCCCCGGCACCGCCAGCATCAGGTCAGCGGAAATATGCGAAAAGCCCGCCCGCGCCGCTTCCTCAATCGCCTCGAGCGCCCGCTTTGCCGAATGCCGCCGCCCTAAGGTTTTCAGCGTGGCGTCACAAAGCGACTGCACCCCGAACGAAATCCGGGTAAAGCCCCCCTGCCGCAGCGCGGTGAGCATCGCCGCATCGACGGCGCAGGGGTTGGCCTCGAGCGTGATCTCCCGCTGCTCCCCGCCAAACCGCTCCCGCACCGCCGCCAGCAGCGAAAGCAGCCGTTCGGCTCCCAGCAGCACCGGGGTGCCTCCCCCAACATAGATGGTATCCGCCACCGTATCCTCGGGAACCGGCGCGGAAAAAATCGCGCGGCGCATGGCGGCGAGGAAGCGGTCGTACGCCTCGCCGCTCCCCCGCCGGGAATAAAAGTCGCAGTAGGGGCATTTTCCGTCGCAGAACGGGACGTGCAGATAGACCCCGATGCGCCGCCTATTCATCGAGCTTGAGCACCGACATGAAGGCCTCCTGCGGCACGTCGACGCTGCCGACCTGACGCATCCGCTTTTTGCCCTCCTTCTGCTTTTCGAGCAGCTTCTTCTTTCGGGTGATGTCGCCGCCGTAGC
>CAZVAV010000048.1:0-9222 GCA_964625135.1 uncultured Oscillospiraceae bacterium
GTCCCGTGAAGGGAAGGAGGCGGAGCCGCCCGCGCAAGAGGATCACGCCCACAGCAAAGAACGAGAGCCGCCGGAGAAAGAGGCCGTCGTCGATGTGGAAGCTCCAGAGAAAACGCTTACGCCGGAGCAGGAGCAAGAAGCGTTTTCCAGACCCCCAACCTTCGATGAAACCCATGATTCCTTCAGAGCGCCAGAGCGGCCTAAAGATGCGGTGCGGGAAGATTTCCTCGCCCCACCCATGCCGGGTGACACCGATCTTTATTCGGAGCCTCCCCCGCTGGGAGATGAGGATGCGCCGCCCGAAGTAAATGAACCGTTTGGTTTCTATGGTGACGAGCCAGTGCCGGAGATGCCGTCCCCTTTACCTCAGGATATCGCGTTGGGCCGCGAGAAGGAGGGGATCAAGCCGCCCCTAAAACCGTCCAGACGCTCGATCCCCAAGGAGCTGGAAAAGGCCAAGATCGATTCCAGAGCAATGGATGAGGCGCGGCAGCTTGAGAAGCAGAAGGAGCACGCACCCCGCCAGAAGCAAAAGGAGCTGTCCCGATGAACCGAAAAAAGGCGTTCTTCTATTCGTTGGTGGGGTTGCTGATCGGGCTGCTGTTCGCTTTTGTCAATCGCGCCAGCGAAGTGATCCGGCTGGCATGGGAACGGGGCGGGGATCTTGTGGACGCTTTTGACAGCATTGGTGGGTCAATTGCCGCAAAGCCGTTCTATCTATCCCGGCATATCAATGATCTGATGGCTTCCGGCTTTGTGGTAATGGCCCTGCTCATGTTCATATTGCATCACCGCAAGGTGTTTCGCCCCGGGGAGGAATACGGGTCAGCCCGGTTTGGAACCAAGCAGGACATTAAATATCTGGTCGATCCGACACCGGATCACAACATCATCCTTACCGCCACCGAAAGCCTTTCGATGGCCGGGCGGATGAAGATCACCAAGACCGAGGACTTCAACCGCAACAAAAACGTTCTGGTCATCGGCGGCGCTGGTTCCAGAAAAACAATGGGATTTGTGAAGCCAAATCTGTTGCAGATGCACAGCAGCTATATCGTTACCGATCCGAAAGGTACACTATTGACCGAATGCGGCCATGCGTTCGAGGTCAACCACTACCGGATCAAGGTACTCAATCTCTTCGAAGCGGAGGGGATGCGCAAATCCCTTGGCTATAACCCCTTTGCGTACATCCGCAATGAAGCGGACGTGCTCAAGCTGGTGGATGTGTTGATGGCCAATACCAACGGCGGGGAGCAGAAGCAATCGTCCGATCCGTTTTGGACGGCGGCGGAAAAGCTGTTTTATTGCGCGTTGATCGGCTATATCTGGAGCTGCGGCGAACCGGAGGATCAGAACATGGGGACGCTGCTGGATTTGCTCAATGCCTGCGACGCGAGGGAAGAGGATGAAGAATATCAAAACCCGGTGGACCTTATTTTTCAGGATTTGAAAAGGGAGTGCCCGGAACACTTTGCGGTGCGTCAATATGTGAAATTTCGTAAGGCCGCCGGCAAAACCATGAAATCCATCCTGATTTCCTGCGGCGCCAGACTTGCGCCCTTCGACATCCAAGAGGTGCGCGACCTGATGAGCGAGGATGAGCTGGAGCTGGACAAGCTGGGCGATCGGAAAACGGTGCTTTTTGTGATTACATCCGATACCAGCAAGACATTTAACTTCATCGCCGCCATGATGTATTCGCAGATGTTCAACCTCCTGTGCGACCGGGCGTTGCAGTGCGGAGGCCGTTTGAAGGTGCACGTCCGGTGCCTTTTAGACGAATTTGCAAATATTGGAAAAATACCCAACTTTGAGGAAATTATATCTGTCATCCGCAGCCGCGAAATATCGGTATGCCCCATCTTGCAGTCGAAAGCCCAGCTGGAGAGCGTGTATGACAAAAAGACCGATATCATCGTCGATAACTGCGACACGCTGCTGTTCCTCGGCAGCAAGAGCGTCAAGACGCTCAAGGAGGTCGGGGAGCTGCTCGGCAAGCAGACCATCGACCTTTGGAACGACAGCAAGGCGCGGGGCAGCAGCAAGACCGACACCACCAGCTATCAGAAGCTGGGGCGCGAGATCATGACGGTGCGCATCTATCAAACCATCAACCTATACGCCCGGCTGGAGCTGGCGCAGCAGATACAGGAGGTTATCGACCATGCCAATTCCGAATCCACTCAAAAAGAGGATCAAGCGTCTGGACCCTTACGCCGATTTGTCAAAGGACGAAAGAAAAAAGATCATTCGTCTGATTAAGCTTGCAAAGCTGCAAGGGAAAATCCCTCGCAGCGTACAGCAGACGATCCCCTATACCCAGATGATGCGCAGCGGCCTTTGTCACGTCGAAGGGGATTATTATACCAAAACACTTGAGTATTTTGATATCAACTACCGCCTTGCCAAGCGTGAGGCACAGGAAGCGATCTTTGACAACTGGTGCAAATTTCTCAATTACTTCGATGCGGGGGTGTCGATCGAGCTTTCCTTTGTCAACCAGAAAATCGATGTGGAGGAATTTTACCAATCGATTGAAATTCTCGGCCAAGACGATTCGTTTGACGACCTGCGCGACGAATACATCGCATTTCTTAAAAACCAGTTTTCCAAAGGAAACAACGGCTTGATTAAGCGGAAATTTGTAACGATCGGAGTTCATGCCGAGGATCAGGGCGTTGCACTGACCAGGTTGGAACGTGTGCAGGGAGAGATTCTAAACATGCTTCGGCTGATGGGTTCGGAGGCATTTGAATGCAATGGATATCAGCGGATGGAGGTACTGCACGACATCCTGAACATCGGCACCGAGCGCAAGCTGAATTTCAATTGGGGGCTGCTGACAAAAACCGGCTTTAACACCAAGGATTTTATCTCGCCAAACTCCTTTGACTTTCGCGCCAAGCGTACCTTTGGGCTGGAAAGCCGGGTGGGACGAGTGTCGTTTTTGAAGATCACCGCCCCGGAGCTGACCGATGAAATCTTATCGGAGTTTCTGGACATGGACACGCCGCTCGTTGTCACCATGCATCTTCGCAGCATCGAGCAGGCAAAGGCGATTAAGCAAGCCAAAGCGCGGATCACAGACCTGAACAAAATGAAGGTGGAAGAGCAGATGAAGGCCTCCCGGAGTGGCTACGGAATGGATATCCTCCCGGTTGATCTGGTGACCTTTCTGGACGAAGCCGAATCTCTGCGGCACGATCTGGAAAGCCGCAATGAACGGCAATTTCTGGTCACCTTCACCTTAACCAACTTTGCGGAGGAAGAAAAGGAGCTGGAGAATATCTGCACCACCGCGAAGCAGATCGCGCAGCAATACGGCTGTACGCTGTTGCCGCTCGACTGGCAGCAGGAGGCGGGGCTGGTCTCCGCTCTGCCGATCGGCGTGAACCGGGTGGATATTCAGCGAATGCTCACGACGTCGAGCACCGCGATCTTTGTGCCGTTTCAGACGCGAGAGCTGTTTCAAACGGGTGGGCTGTACTATGGCGTCAATGCGATATCCAGCAATATGCTGATGATTAATCGCCTGCTGCTGCGCAACCCAAACGGGCTGATTTTGGGAACGCCGGGCTCGGGCAAATCCTTCGCCAGCAAGCGCGAGATCGTCAACGTGTATCTGGTCTGTAAGGATAGCATCCTGATCCTCGATCCAGAGCGCGAGTATACCGCGCTGGTGGAGGCGCTGGGGGGACAGGTCATTGTGATCTCTGCGGACAGTCCCCATCATATCAACCCAATGGATCTCAATATCACCGCCAAAAGCAAGGATGACAGGAACTTTGATCCGATCCGGGATAAGAGCAGCTTTATTATGTCCTTCTGTGAGCAGGTGATGGGAGTAGGGGAAACCGGGCTGGAGCCGATTGAAAAGACGGTGATCGACCGTTGTGTGGTGCTGGTCTATCAAAAATATCTCAAAGACCCTAAGCCGGAGAATATGCCGATTTTGGGCGATCTCTACGAGTTGCTGCGCAACCAAAAGGAGCCGGAGGCCTATCGCATCGCGTCGGCATTGGAGCTGTACGTCACGGGCTCATTTAATGTGTTCAATTACCCTACAAACGTGGAGATCAATAACCGACTGGTTTGCTTTGATACAAAGGATTTGGGACAGCACCTCAAGGCGCTGGGGATGCTCACCGTGCAGGATCAGATTTGGTCACGGGTGCGAACCAACCGCTCACAGGGGAAGGTTACACGCTATTATGTGGACGAATTTCATCTGCTGCTGGGCGATAAACAGACGGCGGCAGCCATGATGGAGATTTGGAAGCGCTTTCGAAAGTGGGGCGGTGTGCCCACCGGGATCACCCAAAACGTGAGCGATTTTCTGGTATCGCCACAGGTGAAAAATATCTTTTCCAATTCTGATTTTATCTATCTGCTGAATCAGGCCGCAGGGGACCAACGCATTCTGGCCGACGCGCTGAATATTTCCGACCATCAGCTATCCCATGTGACCAACTCCCAGCCGGGCGAGGGGCTGCTGATCTACAACGGCACGATCATTCCCTTTATTGACCGTTTCCCGAAGGAGACTAAGCTGTATGGCCTGATGACAACGAGGCTGGATGAAGTGGCCGAAAATGAAGCGGTGGCGGTATGACAACGAGTAGGGGACTATCCCCCTCTTCGGCCATTGAAAATGAGATTTCCAACAGCCGCTTCACCCCCGCACCCGCAGGGGCAGCGCATTCGCGCATTCGTTATTTTCGATAGATTGCTTTTGATCGAGAGGACGAAAAAGCCGCCCCCCGAGAGGGGCGGCGGCAAGGGCAATCAAACGGCGGGACTGACATGAATGGATGTATCGTTGGTGTGGATGGATAGTGCGCTGGCCACATCAGAGATTTGCTCCTTCAACTCAGTGATCTGGCGCTCCGGGCGCTTCATCTCCTTGAGTTGGTCGATGATATCGACTTGCTGCTCCATAACGATGTCGAGCTTAGGCAATTGCCCCTCGATGCGAACGATGGACTGGCGAAGAGTAGCAGTTTCTTCGTGAATACCCGCAATTTTCTCATTAATACCCGAAATTTCTCCGCGTATTTCTTCCTGAAATCTAGCATTTTCCTGTTGCATTCGGCGCTCTTGTGCGTCCATAAGCTGCGAAATTTGGGAAAAGCGAGTGTCTATCAGCTGCGCAATTTGGGCCAACAATTCGTTGTTATCCATCCGATATCCTCCTTATGGGCTAGTCCTTCTATTGTAGCGGGTTTTGGGTGGGATGGCAACTGGTATTTCGCACAAAGTAGAGCTGCGAAAGCCGCCCCCCGAGAGGGACGGCATGGGATGAAGTCTTTTAGGCTCATGGCTGCTGTTTGGCTTTTTTGGCATCCTGAATTCTTTCCAGCTCCCGCAGCCTTTGGTTAAGCGCTGCCCAATCCTTTTTATGACGCTCGGTTTCCTCCGGGGATTCATACCCGGCAGCGCGGAGCTGGGCGGCTTTTTCCTCGGCGGCTAAATCGCGCTCAATAGCTGGTCTTACCTTAGCATATCTGTGCTGCCATATGCACCATACAAAAATCAACGCATAGCCGATCCAGTACGCTATTTTATTGTCGGGGAAGATCGAAGTGACAATACCCACCAGCCAGTTTGCCCAGAGCAAGGAGCAGAGGACCGTAAGAATCCACATCGCGATTTTGGAAAGGTGAAACAGAGCCAGAAAGATCACGGCCGCCACAACACCGACGGCGATCCCCCATTGCCAGCTCATCAGCTCGTACATTTGGGTCAGACCCCCGAAAAAAATCCCCACCAGAATGGCATCGAAGTATTCGATATATTGCGTAAAAGCGTTTATAAGCATCAATGGCCAAATCACAAAGAGATACAGAGTGAATTTTGCGAAAAGCCCTAATATAAGCCCCATCGTAATACCCTCCTAATCATTTCCAGTATACCACCAAACGCGCATTAATACAAGGTTTTTCGGGAGGTTGTACCATTGAGCGACGAGAAATTTCAAGCCCCGGAGCGACATATTCAGCAGCATACCGCGCACGGGCTAAAGCTGAAAAACAGTCGCACCGGAAAAACTGAAACGGTGAGCCTCGATGCGTCGGACAGACGTCTTAACCGCCATGCAACCGGCAGCTACCGTCTGGCGCGTGGCTTAGGGCGGGTTGGCATTCAAATCACGGCGCGGCGGTTGCAGCGGTTTGCGCCGTCCGGGAAAAAAAGACTGCAATTTTCAAAAGAAGTCTCCGCCCTGCGTCAGGAAGATAATAAGTCTGCCACCGGGAGCCGGACGCGCCTGCGCTTTGAGGGTGATCGAAGACACCAAAGCATGAGATGAGCCGATAGGAGGTAAAAGATGGGGAATCAAAAGCTTTTAGAGATAATAGAAAAGCTTAAGCATTGGCTTAACCGCATGGAGGATCACCGTTCTGCCCGATGGCTATCCAAAATCGAAAAAAGCATAGCGGTGCTATTCGGAAAGTTGGATCGATGGCTTAATAGCTTAAATGAGGATCGCCGTTCTGCCCAATTGATAAAAAGAATTACTGACGAAAATCGGGAAAAGTGGGCTGAGGAAATGTACGCAAAAACGTTCAACGACACTCAAATGAAACAGCAACCCTCCCCCGAATTCATATTGGAGCTGACGGATGAGGCTCTGGGAAAGAGCGATGCGCACCGACTACACCGAGCAGCGATCAAAGGCGATTTGGAGATGGCAAAGCAGATTGTGGCATTGCCGAACATGCAGGAACAGAAAAAACACCCGTCCAGACATTCCATTCGGGACAAGCTTGCCACCGCTAAAGCCGAGTGTGCCCAACGGGATACGGGAGCTTCACCGAAGCAAAAAGACCGGGAGAAGAGTGTGGAACGGTAAGTCGAAAATACTATGGGAGGATTATTATGGGTGTACATTTCACAATGGAAGAGCTGGCCACGATCGCGCTTTATCGCCCCGAGAGAGGCCGTCTGGCAACGATTCGGACTATGACAGAAAGCATGTCTCATACGGATGATCCCACCGTCCTAGGGCTGCTGAGGGGCGCTCTGGCAAAGCTCAATCTTTGCAGCGATCAGGACTTTGGTCGTTGTGATTTTAATGCTGCTGCGGCAATGTTTGAGTGAGGAACGGCCATGAATAACCGGCGGAGAAAACGCCTTCGGGAGATTGTGGAAGCAATCTCCGTGCTGAAGGAGCGTTTGGATTTGGTTTATCAAGAGGAAACGGCGGCGTTCAAGAACATCCCCACGAGCTCTTACGATGCAGAGCAATATGAGCAGGCCGAGCAGCTCTGTGATCGGCTGTGCTATGCGGTGGAGCAATTGGAAGACTCAATCGAGTTTATTACATCTGTCATTGAGTAAAGGGCGGCTTCGCCGCCCTGCCAATGCCCATTTCGGGGAGTGGGCATTGGCAGGGCTGTGACCGGCTCGATAGATCGGCCAGATCATTTGAATCAATTAAGATTGTCCCATTGAATATTGGCTGCACGACCGCTTTTTTCAAAAAAGCAAGGCCGTGACGGTCTGTTCAAGTGCACCCAAAATGCCCTTCATAACAGACAAGGAGAGACGAAAATGGAACACAACGGAGTATTTTCAAAGGGTTACGGCATCATACCAAAGCTTGTCATGCTTGAGGGGAGTATCAGCATCGACGCCAAAGCGCTGTACGCCTATTTCTGCGCCTACGCAGGGAACGGCAGCAGCTGCTACCCACCCCGCGACAAAATACTTCGTGATCTCGGCTTCTCCACGGCCACCTACTATGGCTACCTCCGGGAACTTCGGGAGGGCGGATATCTCGACATCAAGAAGCATAAGACCAAGGGGCAGGAGTGGTGCAACAGCCGGATTATCCTGCTTCAGAACCCAGCTATCCTTGCAAAGGCCGAGGGCAAGCGCCGCCGCTACGACATCACCGGCGGCCTGCGGGATTATGGCTACGGTCGGATTCCGTTGGCTGTCATGACGGATCGGCGCATCAGCCGCAAAGCAAAGGCGATGTACGCCTATTTTTGCAGCTTCGCGGGGAGTAAGGGCATCTGCAATCCAGAGATTGAGTATACGCTGGGATTTTTACATATTTGTCTCAACTCTTACTACAAGTACCTCAATGAGCTGCTTTGCTACCACTATGTCACGGTCATGCATCGCAAGGATGACAAGGGGCGCTATCTCTCCAACAGCATCCTGCTCAACGCCGAGCCGGAGCATATGGCGGGGCTGCTGGCGCTGGAGGAGCGCCGGGAACGCTACCTCAATCGGTTGGGCAGCGGCACAGCCAAGCCGCCGCGCCGCAGACGTCGCTATCAACCGGCAGCACAAAACCCCCGGCAGATCACCGAGGGTTTTCGGGCGCAAATCGGTTTTGATCGGCTGGCGCAGGTCTGGCCGGAAAACAAGCTCAACATGATCGTGGGCTTTATCACCGAGCTTTCCTTTGATCCCTACCGCCCGGTGGATGCCACCAAGATCACCGGCGAGCAGGTGGCCGACTTCATCGGCCAGATGGAGCGCAGCGTCACGCCGAGTACGATCGTGCGAAATGTGGCCTCCTACTGGAAGAGATCATTCATCAATTACCTGATTAACCGTGAGGCCGGGTTGATCGAAGCGCGGGCTTAATTCACATGCGGATGCCCGCTTTTTTCTTAGATTGTCCATTTCTCAAATTTTCGCATATCACAAATCGAACTCTCACAAATCGATACACTACAACCATCAGACCCATTATAAACAGAAGTTTCTATCTTAACGATAGATTCGAATCAATATCAGTCTTTGGAGGATAAAAAGGTGTCCGCTTCTTCAGGCTGTTGAAAATGGAGCGCTTTTGAAGCGGACTACCCTTTGAAGCAGGGCTTCGCCCTCTTCCCCGCCATCCGGCGGGGAATTCACCCGGCCAACAATGGGAAGTGCAGGACTTACGCGCTGCGGCGTGTCACCGTTACATGATGCAAATTTTTCGGATATTGGTCAATTTATTCTCAATATGTTTCATAAGAATATCGAACGTATTACTATGCCCCCGTGGGTGCGGGGGTGAATTCGGCTGTTGCAAATCTCGGATTTTCAACGGCCGGAGAGGGGGACAGCCCCCCTTAATGTTGCGCGGACGATTCCCGGCCGAGAAAAAGATTTTTTCAAAGCGGGGGACTTTACATTCCTTCCCGGATGGGGTAAAGCCATCGTGCCGACGAACTCAAAAAGCTGCGCTTCATGAGATTCCTCTTCCCGACTTAG
>CAZVAV010000049.1:0-9178 GCA_964625135.1 uncultured Oscillospiraceae bacterium
GAGCAGAACCACTGCTCGGTCGCGCGGAAGAGGATCGGCTTCTTGCAGCGCCAGAAATGGTGATACTGTTGAATCACAGCCTCATAGGCAAAGAGCGAGCCGGTTTTCTTCATATGCTCGAAGATAGCGGCGTTGGCCTGATCGGTGGTGAGCCCCTCAAACTGCCCGGCGTCCTTGGTCATAAAGCCGCGGTCATCAACCGGCACGACAATCGGAAGCTGCGGGTAGTGGTTGACACAGACCTCAAAGTCCTCAAGACCGTGTCCGGGTGCGGTATGAACGATGCCGGTGCCGCTCTCCAGCGTGACATGATCGCCGACAATCACCAGCGAATCGCGTTCGATAAAGGGATGCTTGCAGACGCAGTATTCTAAATCCTTACCGGTAAACCGGCCAAGAACCTCATAGTCGGTAATTTTGGCCGCTTTCATCACCTCGGGCAGCAGCGCCTCGGCAACAACGATATACTCGTCGTTTTCGCGAACCAGCACATAGTCATAGCGCGGGCCCACGCAGAGGGCAAGGTTGGCGGGCAGCGTCCAGGTGGTGGTGGTCCAAATGACGATGTAAGTTCGTGCAAGATCCGCGCCAAGCCGGGTCAGCAGGCCGTCCTTGTCGTCGGTCACCTGAAAACGGACATAGACCGTCTTGCAGGGATCCTCATGGTACTCAATCTCCGCCTCGGCGAGGGCGGTCTGGCAGTCAGGGCACCAATGCACCGGCTTAAGGCCCTTATAGATATAACCCTTTTTGGCCATCGCGCCGAATACCTCGATCTGCTTGGCCTCAAAATCGTTGGTGAGGGTCAGATAGGGATGCTCATAGTCCGCCACCGTGCCAAGGCGCTTGAACTGTCCCATCTGGATCTTGACATGCTTTTTGGCAAACTCGCGGCACTGACGGCGCAGCTCGACCGGGGTAATCGAACGATCGATCCCCAGCTCCGCGAGCGCCTTGAGCTCAATCGGAAGGCCGTGGGTATCCCAGCCGGGGACGTAGGGCGAGCAATAGCCCATCATATTTTTAGAACGCACGATGATATCCTTGAGAACCTTATTGAGTGCCGTGCCCATGTGAATCGAGGCATTTGCATAGGGAGGGCCATCGTGAAGGATGAAGGTTGGCTTACCGGTGTTATGCTCAATCATCTTTTCATAGAGGTCGTTTTTCTCCCAGCTTTCGATCATGCCGGGCTCCTTCTGCGGAAGCGAAGCACGCATCGAAAAGTCGGTCTTGGGAAGGTTTAATGTGCTGTTGTAATCGTTGGCCATTGGATTTATTCTCTCCTTAACACGATCTTACCCGATCGAATTTACTTATACTTAGAACCTTTATCGTTTCGCGGAATCTTAAAGGCGCTGCCAAATTTCAGCTCGCCAAACTTTGACGCAGCGACAGACTGCTCTTCCTCCTCGTCCTCCTGCGGAAAATCAGAATCCTCCGGCTCCTCCTCCCGGAAAAAGGGCGGAACCACGCCATCCTCCTCGGAGGGAGCGGTCTCGGGCTCCTGGTCGGGCTGGGGCTCAAAAACCGGCTCGGGCTGTGGCGCAACCACCGGATCGGGAATCGGCGGCTCCGGAACCGGAGTAACCGGGGGCGTCTCAGGCTCCGGTGGGACGACCGGCTCGGGCGGATGGGGCGGGGCGGCCCTTTCAATCGGGCCGGGCAGCGCACCGATCAACTCGAGGTGCTGCTTATACAGGTCGAGCAATCGGCTCTTGAAGGAAGCAACCTCCTTCTGAATCCGGGCAAGCCCCTCCTGCTCCCGTTCGATCTGGCGCTTGGCATTGTTCACCATCGCTTCGGCTTTGATGGTGGCGTCCCGCATAATAATCTCAGCCTTGGTTTTAGATTCGCGGATTACACTGTCGCCAAGCTTCTGCGCGCCAAGCAGCGCGGTGCGTAAGCTCTCCTCGTCCTCGCGGTATTCCGTCAGTTTGTCCGCGAGCACCTCAAGCTTCTTTTCAAAATCGGCCTTCTGCCCGAGCAGCTCGGTCATCGATTTGGACACCTCGTCTAGATAAGCGTCGACATCATCCATGCGATATCCAAAGCCGAAGGTTTTGTCAAAGGTCTTTTCCGAGATTTCCTTTGGGGTCAGCATACCTGTTTTTCTCCTCTAACAATATTTATAATAGGTCACGCGCAGCCTGCCTTTTTTCGTAGGTGCGCCAACCGTTGCAATCTGAAATTTACCGACGCCGCGTACAGAAATTTTATCCCCGGGCGCGACCTCTTTCGCGGGAGCGCAGACGGTCTGCGCGTTGCATCCGATCAGCCCCTGCGCGATCAGGCGCGCACTCTCGGAACGGCTGACATTTGCAATCATCGCCACGACACAATCGAGCCGCATCGACGAAATGGTGTCGTCGATGCACTCGAGGCGATGGGCGGCGGGAAGAATCTCGGGTACGCCGCGTTCACAGCGAACTCCCACCCTGCCGATTTGGCGCAGCTCGCGCAGGATCAGATCTGCTGCGGGACACATCGCAAAGACGACCAGCAGCTCCTCACCCACAAGGATATCTCCCATTGTCTCGCGTTTCACTCCCAGCGCCATCAAAGCGCCAAGGGCATCCCGGTGGGATACCGAATAACCTCTTGGCATGAGGATGGTCAGCGAGTCAAACGGATAATCGATCTTCCTAGATGAAATTTGTTCAGGAAAGGCGGTAAAGACCCGTCGCTCAGCGTCGGGATAGCCGCCCCAGAGAAAAACGTCAATTTCGGCCAAGGGCCTCAAGCGACCCGCCACCGCCTGCTCGTGCTCGGTAAGAAAGGAAGAAAAGCAGGGCTTTCCCCATCGGGCGGCCTGCTCGACCAAGTCGCCGAGCCTCGACAACAGCGCCTGATCCTCTCCCCCGGAGGAATGAATCCGCTTCTGCTGCTCCATCCTTTAGAAATAAACCCCGTTGTTCTCCAGCTCGTCGAGCAGGTCTCCGACAAAGTCGACGTTGTAAGGCGTAATAATAAAGGTGCTGTTTGCCACCCGTTTGATCTGGCCGTCGTTGGCATAGGCAACACCGCTGAGAAAATCGACCAGACGGCGGGAAACATCCTTGTTGGTCGACTCCAGATTCAGTACCACCGTTCGCTTGGCGTTCAGGTGATCCGCAATCGACGAAGCGTCGTCAAAGCGCTCCGGCTTGACCAGCACAACCGAAAGCTGCGTGGTCGCCGCGATGTTGACCACCTTATTGGAGCGAACCTTTGAAGCGGTATCGCTCTCAGAGCCATAATTTATCGGCTCGGTGACAGCCGACTCCCGTGCCGAAGCCGAGCTGCGCTTGGCGCTGCGGGCCGGCCGTTCCCCTTCCCGATTCTGCCCTTCCTCGTATTCATAATCGTAATCGTCCTCTTCATCTTCATCGGGCATCCCCATGAAGTTACGAAACTTATCCATCATACCCATTGATGATCCCTCACATTCTTTCTCCGAACAGCGCGCGCCCAATCCGCACAAGGTTGCTCCCATGACGGATAGCAAGCGGATAGTCGTGCGACATTCCCATCGATAGAATCGTCATACAGACATTATCATATTTTTTTTCCTTTATGTCAATAAAGCGGCGGTACATCTGCTCAAAATATCCTTCTTTTTGCACTTCATCCCCCAGATTGGGCGGAATTGTCATCAAGCCGCACACCGTAATCCCTGAAAGTGGTGCTATTTCTTCAAGCAGACGGGGCAAATCCTCAGGCAGAACCCCCGATTTGCTTTGCTCGCGCCCGATGTTGACCTCAATCAGCACCGGCATGACCAGCCCCCGGCTTTTGGCACACCGATCGATCTCGATTGCCAGCGAAAGCCGGTCAACCGATTCGATGAGCGACACCTTGTCGATGATCGAACGAACCTTGTTGGTTTGCAGATGTCCGATAAAATGAATATCGCATCCCTCGCGATCATAATCCTCGTACTTTTCAATCAGCTCCTGCGCACGGTTCTCCCCCAGCAGGGTGATTCCGGCGGCAATCGCCTCGTTGACACGCGCGGCGCTCTGCGTTTTGGTGACCGCCATCAATCCGACCTCGGCAGGGTCGCGCCCCGCGGACGCGGCCGCCCGTTCGATCTGCGCGCGGATCGTCTCGACATTGCAACGAAGCTCAGATGATTTTCCCATCATACAAATCGACTCCTTCCACAACCACCTCATCAAAAAGGCGCAGCGGTTTTTCTCCATCGGTAGTGTCGGAACAAAGGATAAAATCCTCACCGGTATAAACCCGTTCAATCGGCTTAAAGGTGATCAGCGCCCCCTCCTTGACATAGACCCCCTCGGTCTGTCCCTGATAGCGCAGTGCCTGCGAACTGATTCTCAGCCCGGAGTAGGACTTGAAGCGAACGGTGAGATTGGTCTGTCTCATTCCGATCAGAAGCGCATTAATGTAGTTGGTTTTGAGAAGAATCACGCCGTCCCCGCTTCCCTGCTCGGTCAGCACACGGTGAACGGACGCGGGAATGTCGTTGCAGGCCGGCAAGCTGAAATCAAGGAAAACCGTAGCGCCGACCGAAAACCGGTCGAGCTCCCGTTGGGAAACAACCATCGCCAGATACCAGTTATGCCCCTGCTGCACCTTGCCGATGCCCGTGATTTCCTGCGGCTTGAGCGTCTTATTAATCGCCCTGCGGTAATCCTCGATCGAAAGCGCTTCAAAATCGGTGGTTAAGGTCGTTTCGTACCCATCGAGCAGCGAACAGAAATAGCCGCTGTTTTTCGCCGTAATCGCCTCAACGCGCTGGGACATTTGTTCCTGGGCGTAGCGGTATTGCTCCTCCAGATAGCTGATCCGCTGAGCAAAGTCCTGCTCGCGTCCGGTGGCCACTTGATGCTTGCCCATCAAAAGCGAAAGCCGATCCCGGCGCTCGGTCAGACCGGTAATCTGCCCCCGGTGTACCGTGTCAATGATCAAACCAAGCGCCTCATTGATCTGGGCCGAAAGCGCATCGGTCGCAAGGTACTGCTCGGGGGTGGCCTGCGCCTCTGACAGCAGCCCAATCTCTCTGCGATATTGGTTCATCATCGTTTGCCAGTAGAGATCCTCCTGATCGGCATAGACCTCGGCAATGGTCATCCCGGGAATCATCACCTCCCCGTCCTCACAGACGTAGCTTAACACCCCGTCCACGGTGTCGGGCAGCACAACCTCGTCCCGGATTGCAATCGCTCCCCCGGTATAGCTGTCCGCCACGGTATAGGAGTAGGCGGTCATTGTCTGATAGGGGGAGTAAAAATAACGGACTGCCGTATAAAGGCTGTAGGAGGCCAGCAGTATCACGAGCAGTGCGCCCAGAAGAAGATGCGTGATCCTCCCGTAGCTTTGCGACATTCCTTCCTCCTCCTTTTCATGTCCGGTTCTCTAAAAACTGCCGCGACAGCGACAGCGCCCGGTCGAGCAGTGCGGTATCGCTTTTCAGTTCGTCCCGCAGCAGCCAAACGGTATCGGGATTTCTCCGAAACCAGGTCAGCTGACGCTTGGCATAGCGCCTTGTCTCCCGCTTGAGGCGTTCGACGCAGGTCTCCAGCGGTTCCTCCCCCTTAAGCCAGGGGAAAAATTCCTTGCAGCCGATGGCCTGCGCGGAGGTTTTGGAATCGTACCGCCGGTAAAATTCCTGCACCTCTTCGAGCAAGCCGTCCTCCAGCATCCGGTCAACCCGCAGATCGATCCGATCATACAGCTTCTGCCGGTCGGAGAAGGTAAGCCCCAGCCGCAGTGCGCGGTAGGGGGACGGCTGCTCACGGGACAGGCGAAGCTGCTCGCTCATTTTGACGCCGGTTCCATCATAGAGCTCAAGCGCCCGCAGCACCCGTCCCCGGTTGTTCGGATGCAGGGTATTGCCGTATTCTGGATCAATTTCGATCAGCCGCCGCAGCATCGCCTCATTGCCTAACTGATCGGCCTGCGCGTAAAGCGCGCGCCGCAGCGCCTCGTCTCTGGGCTCCTCCCGAAACGCGATGCCCTGAAGCAGTGAATCGACGTAGAGCCCGGTGCCGCCGACCAGAATCGGCAGTCTGCCTCGCGCGATGATTTGGTCAATGGCGGCTTTGGCCTCCTCAAGATACCGCGCGACGCTGTAGCGCTCGGTCGGATCAACGGTACCGATCAGATGATGGGCAACGCCTTGCATCTCCGCCTCATCGGGGCGGGCAGTCGCAATTTTCATTCCCCGGTAGATCTGCATCGAATCAGCCGAAACAATTTCTCCGCCAAGGGAGAGCGCCAAATCAATTCCCAGCCCGGTTTTTCCCGAGGCGGTTGGCCCCACCACCGCAACAACCGGTATCTGCTTTTGCTTGTGTTCGTTCAAAGGATTACCCCAGCCTTCCAAACATCCGCCCAAGCTCCTGCTTGGAAAGCGGCAAAATCACCGGCCGTCCGTGCGGACAAAAGCGGATCGTATCATCCTCGAGCACCATCGCCGCAACTCGCTCCAGCTCCATCCGGCTCAATGCGCCGCCGGCTTTGATCGCCGCCTTGCAGGAGACGGAGTAGAGCAGCTCATCCAGCACGGTCGGGGTCAGGCTTGCCTTGCAGGCGAGCACCCGTTTGGCTGCCTCCTCCAGAAGCGCATCGAGCGGCGCGTCAAGCAGGAGCAGCGGAACCTCACGCACCAGCAGCGCCCCTTCTCCGAAATCCTCGGCGACGATGCCCAGCGATTCGAGCGCCTGCGGATTTTCAATCAGCGCAAAATATTCGTCGTGCGGCAATGAAACCGGACGCGGGGTGAGCAGAAGCTGACGATGCTCCCCGCCGCTTTCTCCCAGATGCCGAATCTGGTTGTAGATGGCACGCTCGTGCGCGGCATGCTTATCAATCAGCAGCAGCGCATCCGCCTGTTCCACCAGCACGTAGGTGCCAAACAGCTCGCCGATGACCCGATAGGGCAGCATCTCCGAAGAAGGCGCTTTTTGCTCTGGTTTGGCCGGAGAAACCGGGGGAATTGTCCTTGCTTTCTCTGTAACGTCCTCTACCTTTACACCGTTGATTTCCTGATGGTAGAGCGGTTTTTCCGTACACTCTATATCAACGGAAAAGCTTCGCTTCAAAACCGGCGTTTCCTTTGCAGCCATGAAATCGGCTGCCGGAAACGTACCCGTCAACGGCTGTTCGGGAATCGGGACACGAACCGGCATCGAGCCGGTCTCATCCTTTAAGGTCAGAAGTCCTCCCTCCGTCTCCTCGATGGGACGGGCAGGCTCCGACCGCGCGGGAGCAGCCGCAGGAACATGAGCTGCCACGACAGCTCCCGATTCGGGTAAGCGGATCTGTCGTTGCGCATGATCGAAATCCGAGAGGTCAAACGCCGTTATCGGGCGCTTCGAGAGGGGCTCGCGCTTCTCCCCGCCGGAGAGCGCCGCGAGACAGGCTGAGTAAACGGCGTTATAGACGGTGCGCTCGCTGGAAAACCGAACCTCCAGCTTGGCCGGATGGACGTTGACATCCACCAGCGAGGAATCGAGCTTGAGATTCAGAACGCAGGCCGGAAAGCGTCCCGTCATCAGACGGTTTTTATAGGCTTCCTCGACCGCCCCCGCACAGGTGCGGGAGCGAATGTACCGGGAATTGATAAAAAAGGTCTGCAACGACCGGGTAGAGCGCGCAACGGTCGGATTTGAGATCATTCCCTCCACGGTGATGCCATCCTGCACATACGCGACCGGTATCATTGCGGCAGCGACATCCGCCCCGCAGATCAGGCGGATCACCGAGCGGAGATTGCCGTCCCCCGGCGTTTGCAGCGTCCGTTTGCCGTCGCGGATCAGCTCAAGGGCAATTTCCGGATTGGCCAGTGCAAGCCGGTCAAGCAGCGACGCGACGGCGTTGCCCTCGGTGACATCCTTTTTGAGAAATTTCATTCGGGCGGGAGTGTTGTAGAATACGTCCCGAACCTCGAAGGTCGTGCCAACCGCACAGCCCGCATCCTCAAGAAGCCCCTCGCCCGCCGCACTGATTTGATACCGGCAGCCGAGCGGGCTCTCCGCCGTACGGGTGGTGACCGAAACCCGGCTGACCGCGGCAATCGACGGCAGTGCCTCGCCGCGAAAGCCCAGCGTCATGATGGCCTCGAGATCCTCGGCTGTCGCGATCTTGCTGGTCGCGTGGCGGATAAAGGCCGTCGGTAAATCCTCGCGTGCGATGCCGCAGCCATTGTCGGTCACCCGAAGGTAGGTGATCCCACCGTTGCGAAGCTCAACCGAGACCCTGGTCGCCCCCGCGTCAAGGGCGTTCTCAACCAGCTCCTTCACAATTGACGCGGGACGGTCAATCACCTCCCCGGCGGCGATCAGCTCAGCCACCGAAGCGGGCAGCAGATTAATTTTTGCCATACGTTAAGTCACCTCCCGGTCAAAGGCTTGTCCCGATCAGAGCATTGCCTTCCATTCATAAAGCTTATTGAGCGCCTCCAGCGGCGTCAGTGCATTGAGATCGAGCTTTCGCACCGCATCCTCGATCGGTGAATTGCGAACCAGCGCAAGCTGCTCCTCGTCGGGCATCCGCTTCTCCTGAGCCGCCTTCATGGTCGCGCGGCGTTCGGAAATCGGGCGGTCGGCTTCAAGATCGGCCAAAATTTCATGCGCTCGCTTGATAATCCATTCGGGAATACCAGCCAGCTTAGAAACCTCGATTCCGTAGCTGTCGTCCACCGCGCCCGGTACAATCCGACGAAGAAAGGTGATGTCCTCTCCCCGCTTTTTGACGGCTGTATTGTAGTTTTTTACGCAGGGCAGCAACGTTTCCAGCTCGGTCAGCTCGTGGTAGTGGGTCGCAAAGAGCGTCTTAGCGCCCAGCTTTTTGCGGTCGGCGATGTATTCGAGCATTGCGCGGGCGATGCTCATCCCGTCGAAGGTGGAGGTTCCCCGGCCAACCTCATCAAGAATCAGCAGGCTGCTGCGGGTGGCGGTTCGGAGAATCTGCGCCACCTCGTTCATCTCCACCATAAAGGTGGACTGCCCGGTTGAAAGGTCATCCGACGCGCCCACCCGTGTAAAGATGCCGTCTACCACCCCAATCACAGCCCGGCGCGCCGGAACAAACGAACCGATCTGCGCGAGCAGCACAATCACCGCCACCTGCCGGATGTAGGTCGACTTTCCCGCCATATTCGGGCCGGTAATGATCGCGATCCGGTTTTGCTCCGAATCAAGGGTCGTGTCGTTGGCAACAAAGCGAGAGG
>CAZVAV010000050.1:0-2984 GCA_964625135.1 uncultured Oscillospiraceae bacterium
GCCGATTCAATGACAACAAACTGCTCTTTGAGCGCCTCCGGGATTTCGATTCCGAGCCCGTTCGCCGTCTCAAGGTTGATCATCTTTGCGTATTCGCTGATCTGCTCAACCGGATTTTGAGCAATTGTCTCACCGCCCAGAATTCGTGCGGCCATCGCGGCGGTCTGACGGCCAAGGACGGTATAATCGATGCCTACCGTGGCAAGACCTCCGTCCGCCACCATCGAGTCGGCTCCGACATAGATCGGAAGCCCCGCGTCGTTTGCCACCTGTAAATAGATCGGCATGGCGGAAGCGATCGAGTTATCGTTGGGGGTAAAAAAGGCGTCAACCTTGCCCACCAATGATTGGGCGGCATTTTGCAGCTCCCCCACCCCGGTGATGGCGGCCTCCTGATAAGCGATGCCGTTTTGGTCGCAGTAGGCTTTGGCACGGGCGATGCCGGTGGTCGAATTGATCTCGCCGGTGTTATAAACAAAGCCAAAGGTCTTCGCCCCGGGGGTCAGCTCGGCTGCCAGCGAAAAGATATCCTCAATGGCGATCGAGTTGGAAACGCCGGTAACATTGCCGGTCGTTTGATCAAAGGCAGCGACCAGACCCGCCTCCACCGGATTACTGACCGCCGAAAAAACAATCGGAATGCTGTGGGTCGCGGCGGCGGCGGTTTGGGCGGTGCCGGTCGCAATGGGAATCAGCAGGTCAACCCCGCCGCCGATCAGCTCGGAAAAGATGGTGGGCAGCATCGAAGCGTCGCCATTGGCATTGCGGCAGACAACCTCCACCGTATCGTCCAGCCCAAGCGCGGAAAACTCCGAGAGGATCGTCTCACGAATCTGGTTGAGCGAAGGATGCTCCATCGGCTGGATGATCGCGACCTTGATCTTATCCACGGGAGCGGGCTCAGATGCCCCGGGAGCGCCGCAGCCTCCCAGCATCAGCAGGACGGCGAGCAGCAGGCTCAGGACAGCGAGTACATTCTTTTTCATGGCAATTCTCCTTTACGGCTGGCGCGCCTGTTGGAGCTGCGCGGTTGATTCGATTAAAATTTCCCCGCAAAATAAAAAATCTGCCCTTTACGGATGTAAAGGACAGATCGTCAACAATCTGCGGTACCACCTTACTTGACCGGCCCCTTACGGGAACGATCCACTTTTTCAGGGATGCCAACACATCCCCCGCCTTTAACGCAGGCTTTACGTCTCGGATAGTCGGGCAAACGCCCTTTCCCCTTGCCCTCAACGGTCCATTTGCCATGCTGCATCTCCGCGGGGCTCTCAGCCTCCCCCGCTCTCTGTAGGCGCATCTCACGGTTTGATCTCCGTATCGAAGGTTTCAAAGTATTGGTTGAAATGTATTTTAGCACAACCGCTTATCGTTGGCAAGAGCTTTTTAAAATTTTTACTGGGTACGGCAAGCGCCCCATTCTTCATGTTAGAGAGCAGGGGATACCTCCGGGCTGCTCAGATTTCCTTCCGCGCAAAGCAAAGGGTCAGTATCTCCCGTCGGGTAAGCGGCGTCGCCCCGCCGTCCTCCAGACGGTAGATTCGTTCGGAAATCTTCGCCGCCGCTGTAAGATCATGGGTAATGATCAGCATCGAAAAGCCCTTTTCATTTTGCAGACCCTTGAGCAGCCGCAGCAGATTTGCCTTGCTTGACGGATCAAGCATCGAGGTCGGCTCATCCGCGATGAGCAGCGTTGGCTCCATCGTCAACGCCCGTGCGAGCGCAAGCCGCTGCGCCTGTCCGCCCGAAAGGCTTCGCACACGAAGGCTCCGAAAGCTCTCGTCCTCCGGCAGTCCGACATCGCGCAGCGCGGTGCGCCCGCGCACTTCCCAGTCGGAAAGACGCGCCAGCCGAGCCGGCTCACAGACCGCCTGTCCGACCGAAAACGCCGGATCAAGCGCGTCCCCGCTGTCCTGAAAGACCATCTGAAGACCGCCGAGTGACCGATGCAGCCGCCCAAAATCAGCCGATTCCCCCTCGAAGAGCAGCGCCCCGCCATCCGGTGGCAAAAAGCCGCCCAGAATCGAGGCCAGCGTTGTCTTGCCGCTGCCCGAAGACCCGATCAAAGCGACGATCTCCCCGCTCTGTACACGAATTGAGGAATCTTTTAGCACCACCTGCCCGCCGAAGCGCTTGGACAGGCCGCGCCCCTCCAGCCGGGTGATGATTCCGCCCCGGTGGCAGCGAACCTGCCGGTCGGGATGCTCCGTTGCGTCCGACAGGGCGGGAAGCTCGACTTCACAGCGCTCGATCGACTGGGTGCAGCGTCCAAAGAAGGGGCAGCCCTGCGCCGATGTGGCTTCGGTATGCCGGATGCCCCAGAGATCGCGCAGCGGCATCAGCTCGGCCGACGCACCGATCAAGCCCCGCGTATAGGGGTGGAAGGGCGAGGCAAGCAGCGCGTCGGTTTGCCCCATCTCCTCAACCGTGCCCCGATAGAGCACCAGCGTCCGATCCGAAAGGGCGCGAGCGAACGAGAGATCGTGGGTGATGAGCAAAAAGGCGCAGCCGCTCTCCCGCTGAAGCTCCTTGAGCAGAGCGGTCAAGCCATCGGCGGAGCGCGGATCAAGTGCGCTGGTCGGTTCATCGAGAACGATGAGCGCCGGCGAAAGCGCAATGGCGCAGGCGACAAGAAAGCGCTGCGCCATCCCGCCCGAGAGGCTGCGGGGATAGCGCTCAAGATCCGCCTCGCAAAGCCCCACCCGCTCGATCAGCGCCTTGGCTCTTGCCGCCCATTCCCGCCGGGGAAGCCCCTTTTTGAGCACCTCGTAAAGCTGCTCGCGCAAACGCAGCGCGGGGTTGAGCATCGCGGGGGCATTTTGAAACACGACCGAAAACCGCCGCATCCGAAGCGCCCTCAGACGGGCCTCCCCGGCGGTCGTCAGGTTCTCCCCCAGGAGCAGCACCTCGCCGGAAACTTTCGCCCAACGGCAGGAGAAAAGATCGGTCACCGCCCGTGCAAGGGTGGTCTTGCCGCTGCC
>CAZVAV010000050.1:2994-9167 GCA_964625135.1 uncultured Oscillospiraceae bacterium
CTCCGATGACAGCGAGCGTCTCGACGGGTGAAATCGAGAAGGACAAAGGGCGCAGCGCAAAGCCATCGGGATATTCGACCGAAAGATTCTTGACCTCAAGCACCGGTTGCATCGACATCCTCCTCATTCCAGATTGATTCAAGCTCCCTTGACAGCAGGCGCAAGCAAAGCACCGTAAGGATCAGCGCAAAAACCGGCGGCAGCAGCCACCACCTCCAATAGGGGGTAAAGTAGATTCCCGGAAAGGAGACGCATTTCTGAATCAGCAGTCCCCAAGAACGGGAAAGCGGGTCGGAGAGGCCGAGATAGGCCAGCGATGCCTCCTGCACAATCGCCTTTCCGATCACCGCCAGCACATTGACCAGCAGCAGCGGCGCCAGCTCGCCAAGCATATGCGCCCGCACCAGGTAGCCGGTCGAGCCGCCAAAGCTCTTCGCCAGCCGCAAATAGCCCCGACCCCGGATCGAGCGAACCCGGGCACCCAGCATCTTGGCGATCGGTGCCCAAGAGAAAAGCGCGACAATCAGCACGATATTCCAGATGCTTTGGCCAAAAAACGCGCCGATCACCACCATCATCGGCAGCTGCGGCAGCGAGAGAAAAAGCTGGATGAAAAACGCGAGGAACGCGGCGGGTGCGCCGTCGAGCCAGCCGGACAGCACGCCGAGCACGCCGCCAAGCAGCAGGGCGATCAGCGCGGACAGCAGCCCGACGGTCATGCTCGAGAAAAAGCCCGCCGAAAGCTGCGAAAAAAGATCAACCCCGAGATCATCGGTTCCAAGCCAGTGGGTGGCACCGGGCGGCTCGAGCGAGCCGCCCGACGGCATATCGGCCGTGTGTGGGTAGCCGTATTTTCCGTAGCAGAACAAAACAAAAAGCAGCAGCAAAAAGAGGAGCAGCAGGTGTGCCCTTCTGGAAATCGCGCTCACCGCGTCACCCCCTCTCTCCGCCCGTTGATCCAGTCCGCGGCAAAAAGGCAGCAGAGCACCAGAATCGACGAAAGCAGGAACACCCCTTGGATCATCGGAAAGTCCCGATAGGCTACCGCCTCGCGCAGCACCCGCCCGATGCCCGGATAGGCAAAGACATTCTCGACCAGCAGCGTAGCGCCCACCGCCGTCGAAACGCTTAAAAAGAGCCGAGCGACCAGCGCCGCCGCACTATTTTTCAGCAGGTAGCAAACGCGGATTCTTCCCTCGCTCAAGCCCTTGGCACGGGCGGCAAGCAGATAGGGCTTTTGCAGCTCGGAAAGAAAGCTCGCCCGCGCGGTAAAGAAAAATTGCGTAAGCTGCACCAGCGTCATCGCACAGACGGGCAGCAGGGCGTGCAGCAGCAGATCGCAAAGCCGCTCCCCGACGCTTCCATAACGCGCAAAAGCGGCGGCTCCCCCCGAGAGGGGAATCCACCGCACCCGCGCCGCAACCAAAAACAGCAGAAGCACACCGATCAGAAAGGCGGGAATCTCGGCCAGCACCGAGAAGGCGGGATAGAGAACCCGGTCGGCGGTGGGATGCCGCACCGCCCAAAGCGCGAGCGCACACCCCGCCAGCATCCCGATTGCGATCGAGACGCCCATCAGGCCGAAGCTCCAGGGCAGCCGTTCAAAAAGCACCTGTGCCACCGGCTTTTTATAATAGATGCTCTGCCCCAGATCGCCGCCAAGTGTCCGGCGGGTCGAATCGATCAGCTGTTCCCCGAGGGAAAGATCCAGCCGGTAATACGCCCTGAGCTGCTCGAGCTGCTCGGCGGAATAGCCCGCGTCGAGATCCTCCCCCGACGCCGCCGAGGTGTAGCGCAGCGGATCGCCCGGCATCAGCCTTGGAATCAGAAAATTGACCAGATAGATCACCGCGAAGGAACAGAGCAGCCATGCGATTTTTCGTTTCAAGCCCGATTCCTCCTTTGGATGACGGTTCAGGTTCGGTCGATATAGGAAAGCCGGTTCTGCTCGGCCTGCTGGTAGTCATAGGTCTTCATCCAGCCGTCATAGACATCCTTGCGATAGATCGAGTAGCTCGACTGGGTGGCGATGACCACCAGCGGAATCTCGCGGCTGATGGCAAGCTGAAGCTCCTTGAAAATCGCAATCCGACGATCAAAATCCGTCTCAAGCTGCTGGGCTTCGGCCAGCTCGGTGATTCTTTCATTGCTGTAGCCGATCGGCCCCATCGAATGGGGATTTCCGCCCTTGTTCTTAGACAGATCGGAAAAGACGGTGCGCAGATAGGCGGGGGCGCGACCACCCCAGCCGCCGTTGCCAACGAGAGCAAATTCATAATCCCCGGCATTGACCATCTCGTCCCGAACCGCCGAATCGTAGGCGGCAACCTCCACCGTGATTCCCGCCGCGGTCAGATCATTTTTGATCAGCTCGGCAATCTTGACATCGTTTCCGGCGTTCGCGGCGATCAGCCGGACGCTGCGCTTTTGATCGGCAAACAGCCGGTTGGCCGCTTCCGGCTCATAGGGATACTGCTCGCAGGCGTCGTTAAAATAAATACTTCCCGCCGGAGCGTAGCCGGCGCTGCCGACCGCGCCCATGCCGCGAAACACCTTATCGACCACGGCCTGACGGTCGAGCGCCTGATAAAGACCCTTCCGGAGCGCAAGCGAAAGAAATTCCGGCTGCTTCTCAAAATTCACCAGCAGCTTGTAGCCCATGTCGTTGGCCTTCTCCACCATGCCAATCGCGGGGTCGGCACTGTACCGGTCGTAGAGATCGGCGGGCAGCACCGCAATGTCGATCTCGTCATTCTCAAAGGCGAGCAGCTCGTCGCTGACCGGAACAAACTGAATGGCGTCGGCGGCGGGCTTTCCGGCGCAGAACTCGTTAAAGGCGAGGAATTCATAGCTCCCGGTCGCCCCGTCATAGGCCGAAAAGCGGTAAGCTCCGCTGCCGATCAACGCGTCCGGCTCGTTGTAGGTCATCGGATCCTTAACCTTCTCCCAGATGTGGCGGGGCAAAATTTCAAAGCCACCGAGGTTGGTCAGGGTGGTCGCGTCGGAGGCCGCCACGGTAAGCCGGATTGTCTGCGGGTCGAGCACCTCATAATCGGTGACGAGGAACTTATCCCCCGCTCCAAGCGGATTGCTCACCGGCGGAAACTCCCGGTAATAGTCGATGGTGAAGGCCACATCCTCGGCGGTCAGCGGCTCCCCGTCATGAAATTTCGCGTCCGGGTGAAGGGTGAAGGTGTAATTATTCCCATCCACCTGCCACGATTCGGCCATCCAGCCGACGATCCCCTTCTCGTCCGCCTCAAGCAGCGACGCGAAGATCAAATCCTTTTTGGCATTGCCGGGGCCGCGCGACGAGTGAAGGTAAACGCCGGGCGCGCCCCAGTCGGTTCCGCCCGCAAGACGCAGCACAGAAATCCGCCCGGACGCCGTAGTAGCTTTGCCGGAGGCCGCGGGTGCTTGAGAGGAAGCCACGGAAGCGCCGCCGGACGAGGCACAGCCGGTCGCCGCAATGCAAAGCGCCAACGAAAGAGCAATCCATTTATGAAACATTTTTGTACTCCCTATTCGATAAAATCAGATGATTCTTAGAAAAAGCGGCTGTACGGATGGCTGCACGCGAGGCAGATCCTCTTGTCGTGTTCCAGCCGGAGGTACGGCTCGGCGGTCATCTCGCCGCAGCAGTCGCAGGGATAGGAAGAAAAGAGCCGGGCCCGCTCGGGCAGCTCGAAATCAACCGACTTCTGGTCAAACAGACCCAGCGGATCACAGGAAAGCAGCAAATCCATCCGCTCCTCTCTGGGAATTTCAGGGGTGGGGCGCAGAACCAGACGCACGCTTTGTCCGGTTTTGCGATTAAAAAAGGAAAAGGCCTGCTTGCCACGAAGCCGAAACAGAAGATTGCCCTTTCCAACGCTGCATCCCAGCAGGGCTTGAATCGCGTCGACCCCACAGGCGTCGTTTTCGGTGACACAGACAACCTCCTCGTCCTCGGAGAAGGAAAGGCCGAGCAGCAGGGCGGCACAGCGCGCCGCCTGAAAGCCGATCGCCAGACCACCGCAGGTGTGCCCGTGAAAATCGGCGCAGCGCTCCCAGTAATTTTGTTCCTCTTTTGATAATGCCATGATCCATTCCTCCATCAAAAAAGCAATCCCCAACGGCTGCAACAGCAAAGCTGGCAGTCCTTCAGGATTGCTCTTCCCATTCGTTTTCAAATCGTATATTCCACAGTCAGATTACAATCGCTTTGAATTCTTCAAAGCCTGAGGCGCCGCTTCTGCGAGCCCGATGCGTTGTTATCATAGCGAAAAATCAAAGCATTGTCAAGCCCGCGCATTTTGTGAAGCGCCAAGGATGGCCGATTCACGGCGGCCATATCGTGCCGGGCAAGCAAATCCGTATAACCGATAAAAAATCGCCCATACTAACGAACGGTCATCTCAAAGCCAAGGGAAAGCGTTTGCCCCGGCGCTGCGGGAATGTGCCGCAAGTGGGGCTGTTACAGGATGGTTTCGGATCGTCCCGCGACAGCTCCATCTTGATTTTTTCGCTTTGTAGTGTGGCGGTGCGGCAACGCCGCTTGAAAGCATCCTTTTGAGAATATTGTTGAGATAAGCGCAAAGTCTCCGACCTCAAAATCGAAGGCTTTGCGCTAACATTTTGTTATCGTCTTTTGTTTTTCTGCTTGATGAAGTCTCTTGCCTTTTTCATACCGCCCACGCCGGCAAACATCGCGTTGAGCTTTTCCGTTTCGATCTGCCGGGAGGAAAGGCCGTCATACTTGGCCTCGCGCCTGAGCTTTTGAAAGCTCTCAAGCCGGCGCTGATCGAGCGTCCCGTCCTCCAAGGCCGCGAGCACGGCACAGCCGGGTTCCCCGGTATGGGTGCAGTCGCGAAAACGGCAGGCGGCGGCCAACGCATCGATATCGGAAAACGATTTGGCCAGGTCCACCGATTCGACGCCAAGCTCACGCATGCCGGGCGTATCGATGACTACCCCGCCGCGCGGCAACAGCAGCAGCTCCCGACGGGTGGTGGTATGCCGTCCCTTATCGTTTTGACCAATGGCCGAGGTCGACAGCAGCTCCGCCCCGGCAAGACGGTTGATCAGCGTGGATTTTCCCACGCCGGAGGAGCCGATCAGCGACGCCGTCTTCCCTTCCCCCAGATACGAAAGCAGCCTTTCGCAGGAGGGTAAATCGAAGCCGGAGGTCACCACAAGCTCGGTGCCGGGGGCAACCGCTGAAATCTCGGACAAAACGGACGGCAAATCCTCACACAAATCCGATTTTGTCAGTACCACCACCGGGGTCGCGCCGCTGTTCCACGCCACCGAAAGGTAACGCTCGAGGCGGCTGAGGTTATAATCGTGGTTGAGCGACATGCACAGGAACACCACGTCGATGTTGGCGGCGACCACCTGAGTTTCATTGTCCATACCGACCGCCGTCCGCTCAAAAACGCTTTTGCGGGGCAGCACACGATGGATGATGGCATTTCCCGCCCCGACCTCGGCGCGGTCGGCCATGACAAAGTCACCCACCGCCGGATAATCCGACAAACGGGCGGCCTCAAAGCGGAATTTGCCTGAAATTTCCGCCAGCGTCTCGCCCTGCTCGGTGATGATCCGATAAAAATCCTTATACTGGGAAAGCACCCTGCCAAGAAAAAATTCCGGGCAAAGAGCCGCCTGGGTCAAAATGCGCTCGTCCGCGCCATAATGCTTTAAACGATTCAAAGTCACTGTTCTCCCCTAGGGGTTTCGTATGGGAGATGCGGTGCAAGGTGTAAAGGTTATTTTGCAGAGCCCTCCCATCCTGATACAATCTCCATGCAATATGCCGAGTTCATCATAAGGCAGCTCCTTTCTGATCTTTGCCCTTATTGTATCACGCAAGCGGCATAAATACAACCGGTTCCAGTCTGGCAAGCGGCCATAAGAAAAGCAAGTCGCGGGGGCTGACCTACCAGTCCCCGCGACTTCGCGTTTAGAAATGTCCTACATCCAATGGGCTTCGTCCCAGAGCTTCAAGGTCGTACCAAGTCCCATTTCCTTTGCCCTGCTGTAAATTTCATAGCCCCACGCGAGATCCTCGCAGGGAAGTCCGCCGGTGATGAAGCAGACCCGCTCGTCGTCGTTCTCGCGGCCCTTCTGCTCACCCAGCGCGACCTTGCCGAGATGCGGCGCGTCCTCGTTGCCCTCAAGCACGGGGAGCC
>CAZVAV010000051.1:0-9008 GCA_964625135.1 uncultured Oscillospiraceae bacterium
GCAGCAACATTTCACGGCGGCCATCCCCTTTCCCCCACTTTGGAACCACAAACAGCTACACCAACGGAAAGGATGCTTCACAATGAAAATTGGATTGATCGGACTCGGCATCATGGGAAAGCCGATGGGCAGGAATCTGCTCAAGGCCGGCCACGAGCTGGTTGTCTATAACCGCAGCCGCGCAGCCGTCGACGAGCTGGTTGCCGCGGGCGCTCAGGTGGGCGCTTCTCCCGCCGACGTCGCCGCGAGAAGCGAGCTGGTCATCACGATGCTCCCGAACTCCCCCGACGTCAAGGCGGTGGCCTTTGGCGAAAACGGAATCCTCGCCGGGGCGAAGCCCGGCATGATTCTTGTCGATATGAGCTCGATCGCCCCCGGCGCTTCTCAGGAGATTGCGCGCGCCTGCGCCGAAAAGGGCGTCGAGATGCTCGATGCCCCCGTCTCGGGCGGCGAGCCCAAGGCAATCGATGGCTCTCTCTCGATCATGGTTGGCGGCGACCGAGCCGTTTTTGAGCGGGTACGCGAGGTCCTGCTCTCGATGGGAAGCTCCGCAGTCTACTGCGGTACGATCGGAGCGGGCAATACCACCAAGCTTGCCAATCAGGTCATCGTCGCGCTCAACATTGCCGCCCTCTCCGAGGCGATGATGCTCGCGCACAAGGCCGGCGTTGATCCCCAGCTGGTTTTTGAAGCGATTCGCGGCGGCCTTGCCGGTTCGACGGTGATGAACGCCAAGGCTTCGATGATGATGGAACAGAACTTTAAGCCCGGCTTTAAGATCGATCTGCACATCAAGGATTTGAATAACGCACTGGAAACCGGCCATGCGGTCGGCTCTCCCCTGCCGCTGACCTCACTGGCGATGGAGATGCTTCAGCAGCTTCATGCCGACGGCTGCGGACAGGACGATCACAGCGCCCTGATTCAATATTACCAGAAGCTCACCGGAGAGACCCTGTAAGCCTTCGGCCCTCCACCCGAAGAAAGGACTCCCCTGTGCATCAAAAAAAGTCCTCCATACCGGCAGCACGGTGTGGAGGACTTTTTTTGATGCTCCGCCCTGAAGCCTCAGAGCCGGGAAGCAAGCCCGAAGATGAATTTTTTGGTGTTGATCCGCCCCGGAATTTCCTGCGCATCCCGGATACAGCGCATCTGCTGGCGAACCTCCTTGAAGTCGAACAGCAGGCTGCCGTATTCGGTAAAGGTGGGATTGGCATAATCCTCGCTGCCAAGCTCGGCAATGGTCGAAAGTGCCCGCTGAGCCAGCCTGCGCACCCGCTGCCGCAGCGCTCGCAGCGCGGCCTCATCGCTTTCGCCGTTTCGCTCCTCAAGCATCTCGCGGTAGAGCGCATCGAGATCCGTCTTGGGCCCTCGGGCGATCCGGCAGAGCAGCCAAAGCAGCTCGTCACTGCCCGAAGCTCCCAAGATGCCGATCTCGGTAAAGATACAACGAATCTTTCCCTCAAGCTCACCGCTGTCGGCCTGCGCGGCAGCAGGTGGAGCGCTCGAAACCGGCAGCCCTTGTACCGCGCTCTGAATCACCCCGAGCGAGCGTTCCAGCCGCGCGGCGGTGCAGACGTTGCGGATTACACTGACCGCCTCAATCCGATTAATCGGCTTATCAATAAAAAATTCGATGCCGCTTTCATAGGCCGATGAGATCAGCGTGCGGTCGGTCACCTGCGAAACCATGATAAACTTCCCCGTAAAGCCCTTTTTGCGAGCCTCGGCGACGAGATGCACCCCGTCAACCACAGGGAGCAGCAGATCGATCAGCACCACATCGGGGCGGTAAAACAGCAGCTCCTCCACCGCATGCTCTCCGCTGTCCAGCTCACCGACCACCTGACCCAGCGATTGCTCCCGGATTAAAAGTCCCAGCATTCTGCGGATGCCGGGATCGTCGTCAATGAGCATCAGCGTTTCCATTCGCGGCGCCTCCCTTCCTGCTTCGATTGCTGCGCGGTATCTCGACGGTAAAGCGGGTCTCCACTCCGGCGACCGAGGTAAGCCGGATGCTTCCTCCGCTCTCCTCAACCAGATTCTTCACATGGCAGAGCCCGATCCCCGCCGAGGCTTCTCCTGTTCTCGGGTCAAATTTAGTGGTAAAGCCGGGCAGGAAGATGTCCTGCCGCAGCTCCTCCTCGATTCCCGGGCCGTTGTCCGAAACGGTCAGCAGCAGTCTTGCTTCATCAAGCTCGGCGTTCACCTCGATGGTGCCGTCCTCCCCAACCGCCTGCGCGGCATTGATGACCAGATTGTTGATGATCGAAAGCATGCTGTAAAATTGGCTGATCGGCCCATCCCCTTTGCAGCACACCAAAATCCGAGGTGGATCCTCCTGTCCCGCTAAAAAGCGCTCGGTGCTCTCGTGAACCAGTGCGAGCACCTCGGAGAGCAGCATGGGTTGCTGCCGCACCTCCCCGATCAGCGCCTGCAGCTCGGCCACAATCCGGCGATAGTCCTTGCCAACCTCGTGAATCCCCCGCGCAATCTCAAGCGACGGCCTTGCTACCTCGGGCTGCTCGCGAAACTGCTCATACATGGCGTAGCCCTGCTTCATCACCCGCTCAATATCCCCGGCCGATTTTTGCAGATAGATCGTTTCGGCGCGCAGCTGTGCCACCCGCATGGTTTGCTCGAGATAGCGTCTGCGCTGCTCTTCCTCGGCAAGGTGAGTTCTGTGGTAGCGATAGGCCACCGCCGCCGCCATCGAGACGGTGCCGCGCAGCAATGCGACCGCGAGAACGGTGCGCAGCATCGCCTGATCCAGCGACGCACGGCAAAAGCTGTCGGCCAGATTTCCCGCGAGATCACAGCCCGCCAGCGCCAGCGCCACATAGAACGGATAAAGCGGCTCAAGAAAACGAGAGGGAACCACGATCCAAAGCAGCAGGCCGTAAACAAGATAGAATGCCATCGAGGGAAGCTCACCGAAAAACGCATCCGCCGGGCTGATTCCCAAAAAGATCAGCCCGGCCGCCATCCGCAGCAAAACCGTGAGCGCACCGGTGGCCACAGCGTTTGGCAAAAGCTGCTTTCGGGGAAGCATCAGCGAGCCCCATCCAAGCAGCAGCACGCCGGCGGCCAGCTTAAAATCGCTTTCAAAGGAAGGAAACAGATAAAGCTGATTGAGAAGCGCCGCCGCCAGAGGCAGCAGCAGACGATTGTTGGCGATGCTTCGGTTTGCCAGACGATCCATTCAATCCCTCCCCCTTTTTGCTTTTTTGCCCATTTAGTGTATCATAGCAGGCAAAAACAGACAAGCTTCACTTTTTTGCCGCTTGGATTGCTTTTTTATCGGCTTTTCGGTATGATAGACGGGACAAAGACTGGACAGCCCGGATCGGGCCGCCTCTGGAAATTGAGGAGCATGACAAAATGACTGACTCTAAGCGTATTCTTCATCTCTGCATCGGAATCCCCCTCTGTGCGCTGGGGGTTCATATCGGGGTTCAGGCCAATATTGGACTGGCTCCGTGGGATGCCTTTTCGATGGGTATCTCGCTGCTAACCGGCATCTCCTTTGGCGCTGCCACCATCGTGACCGGAATCGGCATTCTCGCCCTCGACGTCATGTTTCGGGAAAAAATCGGCATTGGAACGCTCGCCAACACCTTTGTGATCGGATGGCTGATCAGCTTTCTTGACTGGATCAACCTGTTCCCTCAGGCACAATGCATGCTCGTGGGGTTGCCGATGCTGCTGCTCGGGCAGCTTCTCAACTGCGTGGGCACCTATTACTATATCAGCAGCGCGCTCGGCTGCGGCCCGCGCGACACGCTGATGGTCGCCTTCGGAAAACGGATGCCCAAAACGCCCATCGGACTGGTGCGCGGCTGTATCGAGGGAGGAGCGCTGCTGACCGGCTGGCTGCTCGGCGCAAAGATCGGCCTCGGCACGGTGATTGCGGTGTTTGGTATCAGCTTTATCCTGCAGGGAACCTTTCACTTTTTCCGCTTCGAGGTGCGCTCGATCGTTCATGAGAGTGTCTTTGACACATTCCGGCGGCGATTCGATCTCAGCCGGGAGCAAAAGGCCAAGCAGGAGGCGGTCAAATGAACCTGCAGCACCTTCGCTACGCGATCGAGGTGGCCGGCTGCCGATCGATTACCCGCGCGGCGGCAAAGCTTTTTATCGGCCAGCCAAATCTAAGCCGCGCCATTCGGGAGCTTGAGGACGAGGTTGGCGCACCGCTCTTTCGCCGCACGCCCTCCGGGATGATTCCCACCGTGCAGGGGGAAGAGTTTCTGGTACATGCCAAAACAATTTTGACCCAGATCGATGAGATTCATGCACTTGGGCATCCCGAACGGGGGGAACAGCAGCTCACCCTCAACCTGACCGTTCCTCGTGCAAGCTACATCGCCCACGCCTTTACCCGCACCATCTCGGACTCGGCTCTGGATTGTTCCGGGCGCATCGCGGCCGACTACTATGAAAACAATTCGATGCAGGCGATCAATAATGTTCTCTCGGGGGTCAGCGCTCTGGCTGTGATCCGCTATCCGATTGAAACCGACGCGGCGATGGAGCCGATGCTGAAAAATGCCGGCCTCGATTTTCGGCCGGTCATGGACTTCACCCCCGTTGTGCTGCTCTCCCGCCACCATCCATTGGCCGGACAGCACTGCATCACCCGGGACATGCTGCTCGATTCCATCGAAATTTTGCACGGCGACCCCTTTGTGCCAAGTCTCTCCCTCACCCGTCCCGGCCCCGCCAGCCCGCTGCCGGAATTCCGCCCCGCCAAATCAATTTGTATCTATGAACGGGGCAGCCAATTTGATCTGCTGCGGGACATCCCCGCCACCTTTATGTGGGTTTCACCAATGCCGCAGCGCCATCTCGACTGCAACGAGCTGGCGCAGCTGCGCTGTACCGATGCGACCGCACGCTACCGTGATCTGTTGATCTATCAAAAGGGGCACCATTTTACCGCCGTCGAAAATACCTTTATCGAGATGCTGGAGCAAAGCATTCAACATGTTCTTGCGCTTACAGAGCCAATTGATTGAGCCTTTGTCCCATGACTGCATATCATTTTTGATCTATCTCCTTGCAGGATTTAGATTGGATTTTTGATCGTCAATGGGTTATAATAAGCACATTAAAAGAATTTTCTCACTCTTATATATCGCTATTCTTCATTCTTTTCTTTTCCATAACAAAAAGGACTGTTTGCAAAAACAGTCCTTTTTGTTATCAAAATTTTGATTTGCGCATTTTAACATAAAAACTGCCTCGCTTTGGCGGACATATCCGCGCCGCACATTGCCACAATACATCAGGACGGCGATGCCGTCTATCAAGCGAAAAGGGGAATGTGAAGATGTCGCCGAAGGAATTGCTCTATATTGAAGACGCGCTTGGCCACGCGAAGCAGATGCAAACCTCCTGCACCGATTTCGCGTCGCAGATCAAGGATCCGGAGCTCAAAAGCTTTGTGTCCGGTCTTTCCACCAAGCACAGCGAGTGCTTCACCAAATTCTATTCCCTGCTTAAGGGTTAAAGAAGGGGCAAGTCATGGAAGATAAAACCATCATGGACAATATTTTGAGCACCGTCAAGGGCGCTTGCGACCTGATGATGCACGGAACGATTGAATCCGCCACCCCGCAGGTGCACACCGCCTTTGACACCGCGCTGCAGGATTGTCTCTGTATGCAGAGCGAGATTTATGCCAAGATGTCCCAGAAGGGCTGGTACCCTTCCCAGACGGTCGAGCAGACCAAGATCGATCAGACCCGTCAAAAATACGCGGCAAACAACTGATCAAGCTTTCCTCCTAATTTCACAAAGGGTCGGCTGCGGACGTAACCTACATCCGCAGCCGACCCTTTGCGTGTGAAGCATAGGAAAGAATCACGTGAAAATCCTACCCGCTTCAAGTGCAGCCCAGGCCTCTCGGTTTTATCCCCGGATGACCTCTGCAAGAAAGTCGAGATCATTGTTGCCGCCCGAGACAACAAAGCAGACCTTTTCTCCCTTTTTGAAAGCCAGCTTGCCTTCGAGCGCGGCGGCAAGTCCCATCGAAGAGGAGGGCTCCGCCACAAGCTTCGCCTTTGAAACATAGGTCTTCATCGCCTGCCGGATCGCATCGTCGGAAACGGTCACCAGCTCGTCAACCATTCGCTCGATGAACTCGAGGCTCTCGGGATTGGCGCGATCGGTACGGGTACCGTCCGCGATGGTATCGGTTTGATCCAGCCAGACCGGCTTTCCCGCGCGGATACTCGCGGTGTAGCGCGCCGCGCCTTCCGGTTCTACCCCGATCACCCGGATGGACGGCTTGCTTCCCTTTACGGCGGTGGCGATTCCGGAAATCAGTCCGCCGCCGCCGATCGGGACAACAACGGCATCGAGCTCGGGCTGATCCTCCAGAATTTCAAGTCCGATGGTGCCCTGCCCCGCCCGGACATAATCGTTGGCATAGGGATGCACCTCGGTGCGCCCCTCCTTCTCAATCAGCTCGGCCACCTTGGCGTCCTTTTCGCTTGCCTTTTTTCCAAACAGAATAACCTGTCCGCCAAAGGACTTAACCCCCGCCTGCTTCACCGGATTGCTGTTTTCTGGCATAACAATCACAGCGTTCACGCCCAGCCGCTGTGCCGCACAGGCCACTCCCTGGGCATGGTTGCCGCTCGATCCGCAGACGACGCCGTTCTTTTTCTGCTCCTCGGTCAGGGTGAGCATACAGTTGCTCGCACCGCGCAGCTTAAACGAACCGGTAAACTGAAGCCCCTCCGATTTGATGTAGACCTCGCAGCCGCCAAGCAGCGCGTCGAGGGCGGGCACCCGCAGAAGCGGCGTGCGCAGAATATAGGGGGCAATTCTTTTTTGTGCGTCGAGCACATCCTGATAAGTGATCATCAAAAGCACCTTCCTTTTTCTCGCCTTTTTCTTGATATCCTCTGGAAAACGCCGGCCTAAAATAATTCCGAGCGCTTGATCAGCGCCGAAATCTCGTGAAACCGCGGGTGCTCCTTTGAGCCGGTCAGCTCAAAGAGCAGCGCCTCGCAGCTTGTGAGTAAAATTTGCTCCTGCCGTGCCCGTTCAAGCGCAAAGGCATAATCGCCCTCCCCCCGGGAGGAAATGCAGTCGGCCACCAGAACCGGCTGATAGCCCATCGCTTTGAGGTCGAGCGCGGTTTGCAGCACACAGACATGCGCCTCAATCCCGCAGAGGAGGATCTGCTCCCGCCGCAGCACCTTCAGCGCATCACAAAACGCAGGGGTATCCCCCGCGCCAAAGGTGACCTTTTCGATCACCGGCGCGTCGGGAACAAGGGCGCGCAGCAGGGGATCGGTTGCGCCGAGCCCACGGGAATATTGCTCGGTAAAGAGCACCGGTACCGAGAGCAATGTCAAGCCCTCGAGCAGCTCGGCGGATTTGCAAAGCAGGCGGGCAGAATTTTGAATGGGCGGCAGCAGCTTTTGCTGGTAATCGACCGCGACAGCGGCACATTGAGCAGGGTACAGCCTCATAATGCCTCCTTTTTTGAGCCGCAGCGATCGGCCACAAGGGACGTGTCAGCTCTCATCCTCCGATATAGGTGATTCAAATTCAGTATAGCATTCCAGAATGCAAAAGAAAAGCTTGGACGGCAAAAAAGAGAGGCAAAAAAGGCGCCGCCGCGCAACGGGGCCCGCCTTCCGGCAGGCCCCACGCGTTTTACTTTTCTTCGGGTAATGCAAGGATTGCTCCCTTGTCGGCCGAGGTCACCAGCGCGGCATAGCGCGCCAGCGCCGGGGTAGCGGGTCGACGCAGCGGTTTCCATACCGCGCGGCGGCGAGCCAGCTCCTCGTCGGAAACGTGCAGCCTCAGGCAGCGGCTCTCGATATCGATCGAGATGCGGTCTCCGTCCTCCACCAGAGCAATCGGGCCTCCGGCAGCGGCCTCGGGCGAAATATGTCCGATGCACGGGCCGCGGGTCGAGCCGGAAAATCGTCCGTCGGTGACCAGTGCGCAGCTTTCATCCATGCCGCGGCCAACCAGCAGCGCGGTGCACATGAACATTTCACGCATTCCGGGTCCGCCCTTGGGACCCTCGTAGCGGATTACGATGACCTCGCCCTCCTTGATCTCCCCGTTGGAAATCGCATCACAGGCATCCTCCATCAAGTCAAAGACATGGGCGGTTCCGGTAAAGTGGTACATGGTGGGCTTGACGCCCGACTTCTTGACCACCGCGCCGTCGGGCGCGAGATTGCCGTAAAGAACGGCCAAACCACCCTCAGGGCTTTTGGGGGCGGAAAGCGGATAGATCACATCGTTTTCGACCAGCGGAGCCTCCATTGCTTCCTCGACAAGGGTTCGGCCGGTAACGGTCAGATGCTTCGGCTCCAGCCTTGCCACCAGCGCCCGCAGCACGGCGGGAACGCCACCCGCCTCGCCGACCTCGGTGACGGCATATTTTCCCGAGGGCTTAACGTTGCAGAGATAGGGAATTTCGCGGCTAATCCGGTCAAAATCGGTCAGGCTCAGCGTGACCCCAGCCTCGTTTGCAATGGCCATCAGATGGAGAACCGAGTTGGTCGAAGCGCCCATTGCCATCGTGGCGGTAACCGCGTTAAGAAACGCCTCGCGGGTCAGAATCTTACGGGCGGTCAGGTCTTCCTTGACCATCTCGACGATCCGGCGACCCGATCGCTTGGCCTGACGGCGCTTCTCGGCTGAAACGGCAGCCGACATCCCGCAGCCCGGCAGCGCCATGCCGAGAATTTCGGCAATGCAGCTCATCGAGTTGGCGGTTCCGAACATCCCGCAGGTGCCGTAGCCCGGCAGCGCCGCAAATTCAAGCTTATGGTAGGTTTCAAAATCCAGCTTGCCGGTCTGCACCCTTCCGACATACTCCCGCAGGTCGGACATGACCATCGTTTTGCCTTCGTGATCCTTTCCGGGGAGCATCGGGCCGCTGGGCACAAAAATGGCCGGGATGTTCAGACGTGCCGCGGCCATCAGCATACCGGGGACAATCTTGTCACAGCCCGGCAGCATCACCATTG
>CAZVAV010000052.1:0-1588 GCA_964625135.1 uncultured Oscillospiraceae bacterium
CTATGAAACTTTTCCCTCTTGACATATTAAAAAATATTGGCTTATCATTGCAATACCTTTTGTTAGGCTGTTTGCGCAGGGGATCATGCAAGCCTTGCGTTGATTGACCCTGTTGTTTGCTCATGGTATAATAACTGCAAACAGTTATTATACCATTTGCTTATGCGCATTGGGATCATAAAAACAACATATCTTTGACAGAAAGACGGTGGGACATGGTTCATCCAAGACGGATCGCGGCGCTGCTGCTGGCTTTGATCGTTGTGCTACAGCTGTCCGCTTTTGCCTTTGCAGAAGCGCGAGACATAGGGACGGTGGATTCCGGTAATTTTCCCGGTGCGCTGATCGATTCCGGCGATCCCCCCGGAGCATCGGAAGAAAATCCGCCGACGCAGCCCCTGCCCTTTACGCTTGAGCTGCGCCAGGGCCCCCTCGGATATGGTGTGTACGGGACGATTTCCGAGATTGATCCCACCATGTGCGGGATCATTCCTTGTTATTCATTCGACGGTAAAAGCTATACGCCGGAGGAATATAATAAATGGGTGCTTGATCCTGACGACCCCGATCTGCGTACCCAGCAGTGCTTTTGGCCGGTGAACACGCCGCTGCGGGAATATCTGGCGGAGGAAATCGACGCGTTTTACGTCAAGCTGAAGATTCTTTACGAGGACGGCACGGTGGGTTGGACAGAGGTGGGCTGCATCGCCAGAAGCACCGAGCCTCAGCCGCTGCCAAAGGACTATCTGCTCGCCGCGTGGTATGACACGCCGATCCGCGTCATTCAATTCAGGCCGATCAAAATTTGGGGACAATACCATTTTACCGTGTCCGACGCGGCGACCCCTGCGGAGCTGGCGGCACTGCTGCCACAAGAGGTTCCGGTAGAGCTGCAAATTATGCACAACCGGCAAAGCGTACACGTGCAATCGGTGGCGTATACGGCCGAATGGCCGTCCGATATCGCGATCGGCGGTGAAACGGTCGATGTCACCGCGACCGGGATCACACCGCCGGAAACGCTGACCGTTTCGATCAAGACCGACCGCTATCGGATTGATAACCTGCGGGAAGCGTCCTTTGACGGCCCCGAGCTGCGCGCGACCTTCCATCGAAGCCCTGCCGGTACGCCGTCGGCGCTGCTTTTATCGATTGACGGAAATGAGGAGACGGAGGGGCTTCAGGCGACTCTGCCGCTCAAGCCCACCGGCGCAACCAAGGTGACGCCGGAATATTCGATCGATGGGGGCAAAAGCTGGATTGCGTTACAGGACGTACTGCCAAGCCGTCCGCTTGCGGTCTCTCCGCCCAGACAGGAAAGCTACACCGTTCGGATTTTGTCGGGCGAAGCCGCGCCGATGAAGGACTATCTGGACAAGACAATCCCCGGATTTTTTGTCCGCCTTTGCATCGAGGGTGGTGCGCTGGCAGGGGTGACCGAGGAGGCAAGGTGGCCCGCCGATTATGATTATGTCCCGCCAAGGGACGATACCGACGATGACGGCGGTGTGGGGAACAACGGGAATGTCGGCTCGGGCTCGGGCGGCGGCACCGACGAGGGACAACGTCCCAATCTGCCGGAGCAGGG
>CAZVAV010000052.1:1688-3730 GCA_964625135.1 uncultured Oscillospiraceae bacterium
CGGGCTCGGGCGGCGGCACCGACGAGGGACAACGTCCCAATCTGCCGGAGCAGGGTGGCGACGATACCGGTGACGGCGGGACAGGAAACAGCGGCAATACGGGCTCGGGCGGCGGCACCGACGAGGGACAACGTCCCAATCTGCCGGAGCAGGGCGGAGATGATATCAGTGACGGCGGCACAGGAAACAGCGGCAACACGGGCTCGGGCGGCGATACCGACGAGGGACAACGTCCCAGCCTGCCGGAGCAGGCTGCTGCCAGCCCGAAGCCTCCCGTGGTGAGCGCCGCCGCGCCGCCACTGCTTTCCGTCGCGGTTGGGGAAACCGCCGCGGAAAAGCCGACGGCACCGCCTCTTCCGGAGATCGTCGAAACCGATACGGCGGCGGACACCAAGGACTTTTCGCCCGAGCCCGAGCCAACGCAGGCTTTTGCGCAGGCGGAGCTTTCCGAACGCGAAGAGAAGTCGGGCGCTTTTTCCGCGGTAGCCGCCATCGTCGTTGTTCTGGGCGGCGGCGCGGCTGTTACGGCGGGGCTCTGTGCGGCGACGGGAACGGTCTGGACGGAGCGGGCACGGGGGCTGCTTCGTACGCTAAAAAAGCTGCTGCTTCGATCGTGAGTAGGATAAAAAAGAGCGCCGCAAAATGCAAACGGATGCATTTTGCGGCGCTCTTTTTTCTTCTGAAAAGCAGCGTGTGAGGCGGCGTCACACGACGAGACGCACGGTAAATACGCCGTTTTGTGCCTCAAAGGAGGAAAGACCGCCATATTTTTCGGTGATGACCTCCATGCTTTTGGTGCCGAAGCCATGCCCCTTGCAGTCGGTTTGCGGCAGGCCGTTTTCAATGCGAACGGTGCCGGCATAGGGGTTTTCAACCACCAGCAGCAGCTTGCCGTCGAGCATTCCCGCGCTGAGCTTCACCGTTTTCTCCCTGCCGTCGGTTACGCGCGAGGTGGCGGCAACGGCGTTTTCGAGTGCGTTGGAGAGCAGCGTGCAGAGCTCGGTGTTGCTGATCGACAGCGACTGCGGAATCTGTGCGTCAAGCTCCAGCTGCACGCCGAGCTTTTGCGCCTGCAATGCAAAGGAAGAAAAAATAAGATTTGCAGCCTCATTGGGGCAGTAATCCGTCGGGGTGATCGCGTCGAGATCCTTCTGTATCTGAAGCAGATAATCGCGGAGCTGCTCGATGCTGCCGTTATCCAAAAGCTCGCCGATCAGCAGGAGATGATGGCGCAGGTCATGGCGGTAGAGCTTTGCCTTTTCCCGGGTATCCTGCATTAAAGCGATATGATCCTGTGCGGCCTGCATCTGATGCCCGAGAGAAAGTGCGCTGCGCTCGGCCTCGAGTCTTTTGGAGAAGCTGCGAAAGCTGACCCCGATATAAAAATAGAACAAAAGAATCAGCAGATAAAGCAGCGCCGCAACCAGAAGGATGTCGCTGTCCACCTGGTTTTGATCAACGATGGGGGAAAACAGCCAGACGAGCATCAGTAACAGCAGCAGAATCACCGTCAGGCAGTCAAACTCCTTATGATAGGTAAAAATAATTTTATGAAAATCCGTTTTTAACCGCCAGCCCCCGTAGAGCAGCGCGCCGAACAAAAGGAAATTCATCAAAAAATACAGCGCCGTAAAGCCGCCGGAATAGATCCGGACGGACATGAGCAGCGTACAGATCATCCGATGGAAAATCAGGATGGTCAGCAGGACAAAGAGGAAGCGGGAGCCCTTGGCCTTCGAGAGAAAATATACGGTCATAAAAAGCGGCGCGGCAATGAGAAGATAGCCGTATTGCGGCAGAAAATCCGCGCCGTAGCAAGCAGCCAGAATACCGGCTGTGATGCAAAGCACCGCCATGATTGCGCCCATCAGCGTCAATGCTTTTCGCACGGGCGGACGAAACGGCATCAGGATAAACAAAAAGACGATCACAAAAAAGGTTTGCAGCACGGTTGCTGCGATCAGTCCCAGGGACATCACGACTCCCCCTTTTTCCATCAATGGCATCGTATCCTGTCACTATTGTATCACAGAGCCCGCGTG
>CAZVAV010000052.1:3740-6257 GCA_964625135.1 uncultured Oscillospiraceae bacterium
AAGGCCTATTGAGGGCGAAAAAGGGTCGTTTCGCGCAAGTGCGTTTCCACCGCGGGCAGCAGGAGCACAAATTCGGTGCCCGCGCCGAGCTGCGAGGAGACCGATATTTCCCCGCCCAGCTCGGTAATGATGCTCCTTGCGATGTAAAGCCCCAGTCCGGTGCCGGTACCCCGGTTTTGCTCGCCGACATAGAAGCGGTCAAAAATGTTGGGCAGCTCCGCTGGGGGAATACCACAGCCGGTATCGGCAATCGACAGGCGTACCTGCTCGCGTGTGGCCGAGGCGGAAATGACAATGCGCCCCTCGGCGGGGGTCGCCCGAATCGCATTGTAGATCAAATTTTCAAACAGAAGCTCCAGCTTTTCCGGCTGGGCAAGAATGTGACAGTCGGTCGCGGGCGGCTGGATGATGAGATGAATCGATGAAACCTCGGCTTCGCCGCTGTGGGTGGCGTACAGCTCCTTGAGCAGTGCGCAAATTGAGATTTTTTCCTTTTCTCCGGTGATTTTGTCGAGCTGGTTGAGGGCGCTCAGCCCCTGCACCCGTCGTGCCATCTCCTGCTGCTTTCGCTCCACCGCGTCGATGTAGTGGAGCAGCTCGCCGTCCACGCCGGTTTGATTCTGGCGAATCGCACGGATAAAGGCCTGTGTGGCAAAGAGCGGCGCCTTGAGATCATGCGCCATATCCGAGAAGAACGCCTTGCGCTCGGAAAGCAGCATCGAAAGCTCCTTGGTTCGCTTCTCGACCAGCTGCTCCAGATGACGGTTCAACAGCGCGTTTTCCGCCAAAATCCGGCGGTTGCGCGCCGCCATCATCCCCCCGAACAGCAGCACCAAAAAAAAGCCGCACCATTCAAACTGCCAAAAAAACAGGATGGGTTCAAAGTGGTTGGAGAAAAACAGGTTGAGCAGCAGTCCAACCCCGAACACCACACAGCCCGCCAGAAGATAGAGGGATTCGCAGCTGCGGCGCAGCAGGGCGCACACGGCAAGAAAGAGGATGCAGCAGAAGGCCAGGATGAAATAGCAGTCCTTGCTTGCGCCATGCAGCGCCACCGCCTGCGGGAAAAGGGGAATCGACAGATAGAGCGCCAGCAGCAGCAGCGGGACAAAAAGGAGAGCCAGCCGCATCCGGCGAAACACCGGCTGCGTGAACAGCTCCGCCGCAAGGGCGGCAAGCTGTGCCACACAGAAGATCAGCCCGTAGAGCGCAATGCCCTCGACAAAATTCCAGTGCGGCAGAAAGGGAAGCCCAAACAGATACACGAAATAATGGGCGATGTAAAGCGCGTAACAGCAGCAGAGCAGCCCAAACCAAAACGCCGGGGGATCGCTCGTCCTGCGCCACAGCGCCAGCGTAAAGACCGCCAGCACAAGCGGCGTCAGAAGGGCCAGCGCGTAGGCAAAGGACTGGCGGTTCTGCATCTGCGAAAGAAGCTCCGGCCTGCCCAGCGCGGGTGGAAAATACATCCCGCTGTAATAGCCGCCGGACGATTCGGTTTGCACCGTCAGCGTCTGGTCGCCCGGTTGCAGAGAAAAAATCGCCTGTGCGCTGCCGCGGCCGCGCATCAGCTCCCTGCCGTCAAGCAGGAGGATAAAATCGGTCGAGAGCTTCGGAAGGCTGACCGCCACGGTGAGCGGGCTGCCGCTGTAGCGCAGGGTAAGCCGGTAGGACGCTCTGCCGTGGGGAGAAACTGTGACGTCGCCTCGCTGGAGGTTGGAATATTCGCCGATATAGGTGGGCTGGTCGGTCGACCGGCTGTCAGTCAGCAGCCAGCCGTCGATGAGAAAGATCGGCGCGTCACGAAGGTCGCTTTCCCGAAGGCTCAGGATGCCGCTCTTTCCGTAGGGCGGCGGGGTCTGGTACTTGTTGTCCCGATAAAAGAGCAGCACAAAAAAGAGCGCCAGCATGCCGCACAGCAGTGGGAGAAGCCAGCCGGGCCGCTCAAACCGTCGCATGGTGTGCTTCCTCCTGCCCGGCGGCTTCCCGATCGGGGACAAAGCGATAGCCCTTGCCCCATGATGTTTCGATAAAGCAGCGGCTGGGACACGCCTTTTCCAGCTTGCGGCGCAAACGGGACAGATGCACCTGAATCGACTGACCCTTATCCCACTGGTTCGCGCCCCAGACGGCACAATACAGCTCCTCGGGGGTATAGATGCGCCCCGCGTGCTCGGCCAGCAGCCAAAGCAGGTCAAATTCGGTGGGGGTCAGCACCAGCTCCACCCCGTCGATCAGTGCCCGGCGCAGCGAAAGATCCAGCACCAGCGGTTCAAAGCAAAGCTGCACCTTGCCGGTATGAGAAAGGTGAATCCGCGTCTCGAGCTTTGCCCAAAAAAGGTCGGCGGGGGTGTCCTTGGTGATATAGTCGATGCCGCCCGATGAGAAGCCCTGAAGCTGGCTGTCGCTGTCGGTCAGCGAGCTTAAAAAGACAACCGGCGCGCTCGTCAGCTCCCGCAGCCGCTTGCAATGAGAAAAGCTGCGTTCCCCAAAGAGCAGCACATCCAGCACAATGCA
>CAZVAV010000052.1:6267-8995 GCA_964625135.1 uncultured Oscillospiraceae bacterium
GTCGATCCGGCAAAGGGAGCCGAGGGCTGCCGGCACATCCCCGGCGGCCAGCTGTGCGGCGGCTTCGGCATTGGAAGCAAGCGTGACGGCGCATCCCCTTGCGCGAAGCACACCCGCCCAATAGCCTTGCTGCTCCGGCTCGTCGTCCACCAGTAAAATTCGGTAAGCGCCGTGGGAGGGTTCGGCGGCGGGCGGCTCGCACTGCTTGGGCGGGTGGGTGAGCACAGGCCGGGGCGCCTTTGACTTGCCGACGAAAAGGTATTTCAGATAAGCCTCCTTAATCTGTGCGTACAGCACCTTGGAGACCGGTACGGTATGTCCCGTTTGGGTGACAATCGCCTTGGCGTTGAGCGTCTGGACACAGCGCAGGTTGATGAGAAAGGATCGGTGAACCTTCAAAAAATCCACTCTGGACAGCAGCTGCGGCTCAAAATCCAACAGGGACCCGGAGGTATCCCGGACGCTTCCATCGATCAGATGGAAGGAAACCGTTTTGTTCATGACCTCTACATATTCAATCTTGGAAAAGAGCAGATGAACGATGCCCTCGCGGCTTTTGATCACAAGGCTATCCTGATTGCCGCCGTCTTCCTCCGCATCAATTTTATCCAGCAGAGCGAACAGCTCCGTGCTGCTCACCGGCTTGAGTAAATAGCTGTAGGCTCCCACCGAATAGCTGTCCACCGCGAATTCCGGAGAGGAGGACAGAAATACGAGCTTAATGTTTTTGTCAAAGAGACGAATTTCCTTCGCTGCCTGAATGCCGCTGAGCCCCGGCATCACGACATCCAGAAAAATCAGATCGTAGTCCGTATCCCTGACCCCTTCGATCAGGTCGATTCCGTTATAAAAAGCACTCTGGGAAAGCACGGCTCCCCTTGCGCTTTGATATTCCCGCAACAGATCGTCAAGGTGGGTATGTTCCTGTTGATTGTCGTCGCAAATTGCAATTTTCAGCATGATCACCTCCCGACGTGTATAAGAGTCCATCCTTATTTTAGCACAAAGAGAATCCCTTGAAAATCCCCCCAAAACCTTACGATTGGTCTATTCAGGGAGAAAAAAAGCCGTTTCGCGCTTTTGACGGTTTTACGTCAAAAAATATGCTATGGTATAACCAGCGGTAAAACCGTCATCAATGAAAGGGAGATTATAAAAATGAAAAAGATTTTAACAATTTCACTCGCAATCGCTTTGGCAATGTCCCTGGCGGCCTGCGGCGGCTCTAAGACCGCGCCGGCCTCTGCGGCTCCCGCTCCGGCTCCCGCGTCCTCTGCCGCTCCCGTCCCCGCCCCCGCGCCCGCTTCTTCCGCAGCGCCGACGGCTCCGAAGGCGACTGCCCCCGCCGCTGATCTGGCCAATCCGTCATACACCGATGCACAGCTCGCCGTGGCGGAAAAGTTCGCCGCGATGACCGACCGCTTCCAGGCGCTGGCCGACACCATCAACGCCGATGCAAACCTGCTGGCCGTGCAGGAGCTGGTCGACACGATGAACACGATGATCGAAGCGGTTAACGAGGATGACGCGCTGTTCGCCGATCCGGCCAACCTGACCGCCGAGGTTCTGGCAAATCTGGAAGAGGGCATTGTGGTTGGAAACAGCTTCCTGGACGAAATGGAGGCAATGGTTGCCAACTACGCGGGCAAGCAGACCGTGACCGTTGCGGTTACGATCGTCAACAGCACCGACGCCGACCTCTATGGCCTTGCCATGTCTCCCGCGAACAACGAGAGCTGGGGCGGCAATCTGCTCAGCGAGCCGCTGGCCGTTGGCGAGAGCGGCGTTACCGAGATGACCTTCACCCAGGATACGCTGGTTTGGGATCTGCTGGCCGCCGATTCCGAGGGCAACACCCTGTCCTTCATGGGCATTGACTTCACCGAGGCTCCGATGGAGGGCGCTCAGCTGGTGCTGGCTGCCACCGAGGGCGGAGACTACATGGCGGCTTTCGCACAGTAAGCATAAAACCGTAGAAGATAACAGGCAGGCAAACAGGCAGGCAAGCCTTGCCTGCCTGTTGTTTTATCAAGGAGGAAGGCTATGAAAAGAATCGGTGCGGCTCTGCTGGCGCTTGCCTGCATGCTGGCGCTGTTTTCCGGCTGCGACGACGAGGACACGTCAACGGTGACCCAAACGCCGTCGGCGCAGACCCTGCCCGTCGCGCAAACCGAAATGACCCGCAGCAACCCGACCGGGGACAGCTGGACGGTGCTGGTCTATCTGTGCGGCACCGATCTGGAGAGCCTTGGTGGCTATGCGTCGGTCAACATCGCGGAAATGGCCGCCGTCCGGGAGTCGGAACAGGTGAATGTAATTTTTCAAACGGGCGGCACCGAGCAGTGGGCGTTTGATACGATCGACCCCAGCCGGCTCGAGCGCTGGAAGGTGGGATACGACAGCTTTGCGCTGGTGGACAGCCAGCCCCTTGCCAGCATGGGCGACGCTGACACCCTTGGGGATTTTCTCAGCTGGGGCGTGCAGGCCTATCCCGCCGATAAATATCTGTGCCTGCTGTGGGATCACGGCGGCGGCAGCGTCGCCGGAATCGCGGTGGATGAGCTGTTTTCGGGGGATGCCCTTACCCTGCGGGAGCTTGCCGCGGGCGTTTCGATGGCGGGGGTGCAGTTCGAGCTGGTGGGCTTTGACGCCTGCCTGATGTCCACCCTTGAGACGGCGGCGGCGCTGTCTCCCTATGCGCGGTACATGGTGGCCTCGCAGGAGCTTG
>CAZVAV010000053.1:0-4466 GCA_964625135.1 uncultured Oscillospiraceae bacterium
AAATTCGCAGTAGCCTCAGCTGGGCTCAAGCTGCGCGGATAAAAGGCGGGGGCGGTTGTTGCGAAAGAGGGACGACATGGCAGATACCTCCCATGAAGCTAATATCTTTATTATAGTATAAATGCCGCCGCTTCGCAACCTGTATTTTCCATTCGGAATCAGCGCTATGCGGTACAGCGATCGACCCTGACAAAGAGCTGAACCGCCATTGCCATCATGCAAAACGCCCCGAGCAGCCGGCTGGGGGAGTTTGCCGCGGGAAGCAGCGTCGGGGAGCAGAGCAGAGACGAGGCGCTGGCCACGGGCTCTGGCAGCTGTGGCAGAATGGGAAGCAGCAGCAGCGCACAGAGCGCCCCGCCGAGCAGCCGTGTCCCGAAAAAATTCCGGGTGGAGATGCCGGACGGCAGAAGCAGCGAGAGGACTTGAAAGCAGACCGAGCAGCCGCCAAACGCAAGGAAAAAGGCGGCGAGCAGGGCGCCGGTTCGACCCCCGAGCGCCGACGCCGCCCTGCACCCGGTGGTCACCTCGAGCAGGCCGGTGATGCCCGCCCGCAGCGCCGGGGGGAGCGGCAGCGGACGAAGCAGCTCTAAAAGCACCGAGACGAGCAGAACATAGCTTCCGATCGAGAGGATTCCCCGCGTGGCCTGCGAAACCGACTCAACCAGCGCAGAGGAGAGGGGCGGATTGGGCTGCGGCGCGGCAGCATGGTTCCCCGCCCGGCTGCCCCGGCAAAACAGCAGGCACAACAGCAACGAGGAGCAGACCTGCGCCGCAAGCAGCCGCCATCCGAGGTCGGCGGAGCCGAACATCCGCTCTCCGACCGCCACTACAACAAACGCGGGGCCGGCGTTGACCGAGCAGCGCAGCAGTCGATCGGCCTCGCTCTTTTGCAGTCGCCCCGATTCGGTGAACGAGAGGATGGCCTGTGCGCCGGTCGGGTAACCGCCGAGCATCGAGGTCAGCAGCACCGGCGCGGTGGCGTCGGGCAGCCGCAGCAGGCGGGTGAGGGGCAAAAACGGCCGGGAGAGCAGCTCCCCCGCGCCCGAGCGAGCGAGAAAGGCCGCGAGAATCATAAACGGAAAGAGGGAAGGGAGCAGCAGATCGATGCAGAGGCTTCCTCCGGCTGCCGTACCCCGGATCACCTCCTGCGGACAGATGAGCAGCGCAATGGCGAACAGAATACAGCCGATCAGACAAAAAAACGCTTTCATGGCAATCCCTCCTGCTTCGTATCCTATGGAAAAGACGGTGGGACTAGACGCATCAAGGCAGGCTTTCGGCCATATCCTTTGATGAGTGGAAGAATCGACCGGTGGAGGGAACGCGATGCAGAAGAAACGACAGCAGGAGGAAGCGCGCCGCGAAGGGGTCGGATCGTCGCTGGCTCGGATGCTTTTGATTCCTGAGAGCAGTCTGCCCGGCTCGGTTCGAATCGAGATGAACGCCAACCGCGAGGCGGTGGTGGAGGGATGCAGCGGCATTTTGGAATACAGCGAAGAGGTGATCCGGTTGACGACCGGAGGCATGGTAATTCGGTTTACGGGCAGAGGGCTCTCGATCGGCGGCATGTCGCACGGATATGCCGTTGTAACCGGGATGATTTCGTCGATTGAATTTGTGACCTGAGGGTGATAGGATGTTTTTGCTGGAATGGCTGCGATGGCTGCGCGGAACGGTCTCGTTTTTGATCATCGGATCATTTCCCGAACGGCTGGTGAATCTTTGCGTGCGCAACCGTCTTTCGGTTTGGGGGATGACCCGCCGCAAGGACGGGATGCTCGCCCAAACCTATGCAATGAACTACCGCAAGCTGCGACCGCTCGCCCGCAGCGCCGGGACAAGAATCCGGGTGCAGGAGCGCAGCGGTCTGCCTTTTTTGCGGCACCGCTACCGCCATCGGTGGGGGCTAGCGGTGGGCGCGGTGGGGGCGGTCGTGCTACTTTGGTTTCTTTCCACCCGGATTTGGGTGGTTCAGGTGCGCGGCTGTGAGGAGATCGAGCCCCGGGAAATTGTAACGCAGCTTTCGACCCTTGGCCTGCGTCCGGGGGTCGCCACCCGCAGCATCGACAGCCGTCTGCTTCAGCGGCAGATGATGATGCTCGATGACCGGCTTGCCTGGATTGCGGTGAATCTAGTGGGCAGCACCGCGCAAATCGAGCTGCGCGAGCGGGTCAAAATTCCGCAACGGCTTGACCCCAAGGATCGGGCGGGGAATGTCGTTGCCGCCTGCGACGGGCAGATCACATATCTTGAGGTCTACGAGGGTCAGCCGGTCGTGCGGGTCGGCGATACGGTGAGCCGCGGGGAGGTTGTGGTCAGCGGAATTATGGAGGATCAGTACGGGAATACCCAGCTTCGTTATGCCCGGGCGGTCGTCATCGCGCAGGTGTGCGAGGAGCAGACGGTCGAGGTGCCGTTCGAGCAGCAGCGGTGGATTCCCGACGGCAGCCCTAAGGCTTGTACCTATCTTTCGATGCTCGGATGGGAGCTGCCGCTTTTTCTGCCGGATTTCGGGGATGAGCCGGAGGCGCTTTCCGTCTCCCGTGAAGAGCAAAGGCTGCTTGGTACCCCGGAAATCACAAGGATCGAGGAAACGCGCACCCCCATGAAGCTCGAATCGGTTCGTCTGACCGAGCACGAGGCCAAGGAGGTTGCGATGCATCAGCTGAGCCTGCTTTCCGAGGGGGAGGAAATTCTGTCAATCCTCAGCCGTGAAATGACCAGCAATCGGCAGAATGACCATTTTTATCTCACTGAGCGGCGAATTGTTCAAAAAGATATTGCCAGCGAGGTAGAAATCCTTTTGAATTAGTGGTATAATAAGCGCAAAACGCTTATTATACCACATGATATGGTCAACGGCTCGCCCCTTTGGGGCAACCGCCTTTTGATGGCCAATTATCCCATTCGCTTGCGCTCATGGTATAATAATCAACTAAGTTCATGACCTCCGGATTTGAAAAGGCTCGGAGCGGGAAAGGCGATGAAGATGATCGAGCAATTGATCAATGTGGAACGGATGGAACAGACCCTGGCGCTCTTCGGCAGCTTTGATACGAATGTCAAGATGATCGAGGAAGCCTACGGCGTAACCATTCTGCTGCGCGGCACCGATATCAAGGTGACTGGCGATCCCGAGCGCGTCGGCTTGGCCGTGCGGGTGATCGAGACGCTGCTCTCACTGCTCAACGGCGGGGAAGCGCTTACCGAGCAGAATATCCACTATGTCATGTCGCTGGTTGCGGAGGGACAGGAGGATCGGGTGACCCAGCTCGCACAGGATGTTATTTGCATCACCGCAAAGGGTCGCCCGCTTAAATCCAAAACTCTCGGCCAGAAAAAATATATCGAGGCAATCCGGCAGAACACCATCACCTTCGGCGTGGGACCCGCCGGAACCGGCAAGACCTACCTCGCGGTGGCGATGGCGGTGCGGGCGTTTCGTGCCCATGACATCAACCGCATCATCCTGACCCGTCCGGCCGTCGAAGCGGGAGAAAAGCTGGGCTTTCTGCCCGGCGATTTGCAGAATAAGGTCGATCCCTACCTGCGTCCGCTCTATGACGCCCTCTTTGACATGCTTGGCCCCGAAAACTACCAGCGCTACCTCGAACGCGGAAACATCGAGGTCGCGCCATTGGCTTACATGCGCGGACGAACCCTCGACGACTCATTTATCATTCTTGATGAGGCGCAGAACACCACCCCCGAGCAGATGAAGATGCTGCTCACCCGTCTAGGTCAGAATTCCAAGGCGGTCATCACCGGCGACGTGACCCAGATCGATCTTCCGGACAAGCGTTCCGGCCTCGTTGAGGCGACCCGCGTTCTCAAAGGAATCAACGGAATCTCGACGGTGCAGCTCACCGACAAGGACGTGGTTCGTCACCGGCTGATTCAGGAGATCATCAAGGCGTATGAAACGTATTACGACCACACCAGCCATTCCAAAAAATCCTGACCCTTGGTCGGGGAAGAATAAAATCGCCGGGGCGTTTTAGAAAGCCCCTAAGGAAACGGAGAGAAGCCCAGTGGCACACGCGAAGGTATTCATTGCAAACCGCCAGAAGAAGGTAAAAATTCCGACCGGCGCCCGTCTGTTGATCAAACGCTGCTGCAACGCCGTGCTGGCATACGAAAAGATCCAATTTCCCGCCGAGGTCAGCGTGAGCTTTACCGATGACGAGGGAATTCGTGAATTAAACGGAACCTACCGAAACAAGGATTCCGCCACCGATGTCCTTTCCTTCCCGATGGGGGAGGACGGGGTCTACGATAAGAATGAGGAAACCGGAAACTATCTGCTCGGGGATATCGTCATCTCGATGGAGCGGGCGGTCGAGCAGGCTCATCTCTACGGGCATTCGCTCGAGCGGGAGCTCGGTTTTCTGACGGTGCATTCGATGTTCCACCTGCTGGGCTATGACCATGAGGCGGGCGGCATCGAGGCACGGATTATGCACGAG
>CAZVAV010000053.1:4476-8852 GCA_964625135.1 uncultured Oscillospiraceae bacterium
GTGGGACGCCCCAACGTGGGCAAATCCTCCCTGCTCAACCGGCTGCTCGGCGAGAAGATCGCGATTGTGTCGGATAAGCCCCAGACCACCCGCAACCGAATCACCGGCGTACTCACCCAGGGGGAGACGCAGTATGTCCTCATCGACACCCCCGGCCTGCATACGCCCAAGTCCAAGCTTGGAAAGTTCATGGTCAAGCAGGCGGGCGATTCGGTGTCGGATGTCGATGTCGCCGTGTTGGTTACCGAATGGGACGGCCCGATCACCAACGCCGAGCGCGAGCTGGTGGAGGGGATTAAGCGCTGCGGCGTGGACGCGATCCTGGCGGTCAACAAGATTGACACCCTTGCCGATAAGACCCGGATGCTCCAAAAGCTTGCCGCCTTCGCGGCGCTCTACGACTTTGCCTCGGTTGTCCCCATTTCGGCTCGGACGGGGGATGGGATTGACGCCCTGTTCGCCGAGCTCGATCCGTTTACCACCGAGGGGGAGCATTTCTTCCCCGACGATACGCTGACCGATCAGCCCGAGCGGGCGGTTGTTTCGGAAATTCTGCGTGAAAAGCTGCTGCGCAACCTCCGCGACGAGATTCCGCACGGCACCGCCGTTGTTATCGAACGGATGCACGAGCGGGAGAACGGCGAGATGATTGACATCGACGCAACCATCATCTGTGAGCGCGATTCCCATAAGGGGATCATCATTGGAAAGCAGGGCGCGATGCTCAAAAAGATTGCCAGCGAGGCGCGCCGCGATATCGAGCGCTTTCTGGATATCTCCTGCAACCTCCAGTGCTGGGTTAAGGTACGTGAGGGGTGGCGCGATAACGACACTCAGCTGAAAAATTTTGGGTTCCGGGAAGATTCCTGAACCATTCGGCCGCCTTTTGGGTATCCTAAATGGAGCCCGAGGGCGGCTGTCTTTCTTTTGTCGACCAATTGAAGCCACAAAATGAAAAATAGCTGGAAAATGTGTGTGAACTATGGTATGATAATTGACATCCTTGATACGAAAGAGGTCGAAACAGAATGGTTGTAACCAAAAAATCCGTGATAGGCGAGATTCTTGACGCCGACCGTTCCACCGCGCCCTATTTTACCGAAATTGGGATGCATTGCCTGGGATGTCCGCACTCGCGAGGCGAAACGATTGAACAAGCCTGCATGGCCCACGGTACCGATGCCGACTCTCTGACCGAGCGGCTTAACCGCCACTTCTCCAAACGATGAGCGGCGCTGCGATAAGAGCGCTCGATGCGCGACTGAGAACCATCGCGTCCTTTGTGCGGCAGGGAGCACGGCTGGCCGATATCGGCTGTGACCACGGCTACCTGATCTGTGCGCTGGCTCGCGACGGTGTCATTACGGGCGGGGTCGCCTGCGATATCAACGAAAAGCCCCTTGGGCAGGCGCGGCGCGAGATTGACCGCCTTGGCCTTGGCGGTCAAATTGCCTGCCGCCTCGGCGACGGGCTTTCTGTCGTGCAGGAGGAGGAGGCGGACGACGTCGTGATCGCCGGAATGGGCGGTGAGACGATTGCTGAAATTCTCGGCACCTGTAAATGGAAGGGGATCGCTTCCAAGCGCTTTTTGCTTCAGCCGATGACCCGCGCCCCCTTTCTGCGCCACTGGCTCTGCACCCATGGCTTTAGCATCATGGCGGAACGAGCCTGTATCTGCGGGGATCATGCCTACACCGTCATGCAGGTGCATTTTACCGGCTCTCGCTGCAAGCTAGGGGAGTACGATCTTTACTGCTACGCGGGCGAGCTGACCTGCGACCCCTCGATGGAGGCAAAGCGTTTTCTCAACCGAGCCGTTTGGGCGCTGCGTAAGCAGGAAAATGGCATTGAAAAATCCGATCCGGTGCATGCCAACGCCTTGCGCCGTCTGGTCAACAAGCTGGTGACGGTGATTGAGGAGGGACGCTGATGGCGCTTGACGGAATGATGCTCTCGCTGCTGCGCCGGGAGCTGGAAGCACAGATTTTGAATGCCAGGGTGGATAAAATCTATCAGCCGACCCGCGAGGAGCTGATTCTGGCGCTGCGTTCTCAAAATGGAAACGTTCGCCTGCTGCTCTCCTCACGGGTAGCGGCTCCGCGGGCACAGCTGACCACGCTCACGGTGGAAAATCCGAAGCAGCCCCCGATGTTCTGTATGCTGCTGCGAAAATGGATTGGCAACGCAAGGCTGATCGCCATTCGCCAGCCCGGCATGGAACGGGTGCTGCTTTTTGATTTTGAGACGGTCAGCGAGCTGGGCGACCCGATCACCGTGACGCTGGCGGCCGAAATTATGGGTCGGTACTCGAACCTGATCCTCGTCGGCCCGGATGGCAGGATTATCGATTCGGTGCGGCGTGTCGGAGCCGACCGCTCCTCGCTGCGGCAGATTCTGCCGGGACTTTTTTATGAGAATCCGCCCTTGCAGGACAGGATCGACCTGATCGAGCAGGGGGCCGAGGCGGTCTGCGAGCGGCTGATTTCCTCGCCGCGCGACATTGAGATTGCCAAGCTTTTGCAGGAGACGCTCGAGGGCGCTTCTCCGCTGCTCTGCCGGGAGCTGGCTCACCATGCGTTTGGTGGCCTGAGCCTCTCGAAAAATGAGCTGACCGCGCCGCAATGGACGGCTCTGCGGGAAGCGCTGGCCGCGCTTTCGCAGCAGGTTGCACGCGGGGAGACCGTTTCGACGATGGTGCTGACCCCCGAGGGCGACCCGAAGGATTTTTCCTTCCTGCCGATCGTTCAGTATGGTAGCGCAATGAAGACGGCGCAGTATCCGTCCCTTTCCCAGATGCTCGACGCGTTCTACGGCGAGCGGGACACCACCGACCGGATGAAGCAGCGGATGAGCGATTTTTCCCGTCTGATTACCTCTCGGATTGAACGGATTGAGCGCAAACTCTGCGCCCAGAAGGAGGAGCTGCTCGACTGCAAAAACCGGGATCAGCTGCGCCGCTGCGGCGACCTGCTTTCGGCTTCGCTCTACCGGCTGGAGAAGGGGATGTCCCGCATTACTCTCGACGATTATTTTGACGAGGCGGGCGGACAGGTCACCATCGAGCTTGACCCCCGGCTTACCCCGGTGCAGAACGTCCAGAAGTACTACAAGGACTACCGCAGGGCGGATACCGCCGAGCGGATGCTTGGGGACCTGATTGCGCAGGGGGAGCAGGAGCTTTGCTACCTTGACACGGTCTACGACCTCATGACCCGCGCCCGCACCGAGGAGGAGCTTGCCGCCATCCGTGCCGAGCTTGCCGAGGGGGGCTATCTGCGCGCCGCGCCGGGCGCCCGCCGCAAGCAGGAGCAGAAGCTTCTGCCGCTGCGCTACCGCTCCTCAGACGGCTTTGTAATCCTGTCAGGGCGCAACAACCTGCAAAACGAGCGGCTGACCCTGCGCGAGAGCAGGGGCGGGGACATCTGGTTTCATGTGCAGAAGATCGCGGGCTCCCATACCGTGCTGCTGACCGAGGGGATGGAGGTTCCCAACCGCTCGCTGACCGAGGCGGCGGTGATCGCGGCGTTTAACTCCAAGGCGCGGCATTCGAGCAAGGTTCCGGTTGATTACACCACGATTAAAAACGTAAAAAAGCAGCCTGGCGGCAAGCCCGGCATGGTCATTTACGAAAGCTTCCGCACCGCCATCGTCGACCCCGACGAGGCGCAGGTTGAGGCATTGCTTGAAAAGAAATAGAAAAAACGGCGGTTGATAAAGATATTTTCAAAGGCGGTAGTCATGATGATGTTTCATGGCCGCCGCCTTTCGCTTGTTAGGGGTTTGGGACACATCCCAATAAAATTAGCTTACCATGACGTATCTTGTCACAGCCAAATCTTGATTGCTCCGATCATTTATCGATGATATAATAGAGGTAGAGTAGGCTATTTATATTTTGCTTTTAGAAATATGGCTTAAAGGAGAGTTTAGCCATGAAGATAAGAAAGTTTGTTTTGACTTCCATTTTTTTATTACTGCTCATGGTAGTTGGATATATGTGTTATTATCCAATAAAATATGACTCCGTAGAAGTTAGCCATATTATGAAGGAAAACTTTGGTACGGACGGCACGGCAACCACTATCATCCAATTAAATAACAAATATTCTTATCATTATATTGAGTCGGGAGATAATATTGTTATTATCAAAATGCAACGAGGTATGTTTGGAAGATTCAAATATAATGGTCTGTCCTACACCGACACAAACTTCGTTAATGGAGTTGTAGAGAACAACGGAAACAAGTATCTTCTGGTAGGAGGTAAAAATCCCAACAGCTTAATAGAAAAAATTTCGTTTACTCTTGATAATATTCCATACGAAATAGACCTTACAAATACAGGAGATTCTTTTTTTACATATCTTCAAATCGAC
>CAZVAV010000054.1:0-8830 GCA_964625135.1 uncultured Oscillospiraceae bacterium
GACCGGCAGCAGGGTCGGCTCCTTCATCCGTCCGTCGTAGCTGTCGACCATGTCGACCGCGTCCTTATCCAGATCGGAAAAAAGCTCCTGACAGATCGCGGTCAGCTTGACCTCGGTATAACGCGGGGCGGCAAACGCCATGTCCCGCGAATAGCTCTTGCCGAAGTTTCCCTTGGAATCGATATAGGGATGCAGCAGCGCCTCGTTCCCCTTGGAAAGCCGAACCAGCGTCTCATAGATCGCCTGATCACCATGCGGGTGCAGCTTCATCACCTCGCCGACCGCGTTGGCCGACTTGAGCCTTCCGCCGTTAATCAACCCCATTTTATACATTGTGTATAAAATTTTTCGATGTGACGGCTTAAACCCGTCGATCTCGGGGATGGCGCGGGAGACGATGACACTCATCGCATAGGGCATATAGTTGCCAATCAGCGTCTCGGTGATCTGCTGCGGCTGCACAATGCCCGCGTTCTCGATCGAAGCGTTGCCCAGGGTGGGCTTCTTCTTTTTTTCGTCCTTCTTTTTTGCCATGAATCAGCGCCCCTTTCTTACGCGAGGTCGAGCTCGTCAAGATAGAGCCCGCCGTTTTGGGCGATATATTCCTTGCGCCCTGCGAGGTTGTCCCCCAAAAGCAGATCGAATACCTCGGCGGTGGCCGCCGCCGCCGAGGGGCTGATCTTGATTAGCCGTCGCGTCTCGGGGTTCATGGTGGTCAGCCACATCATGTCCGGGTCGTTCTCGCCAAGCCCCTTCGAGCGCTGAATCTGTGCCTTCTGCCCGGCGAGCTGCTCAAGCACCCGGGTTTTCTCGGCGTCGGAATAGACGAACCAGGTCTTGTCCTTCAAGGTGATCTCATACAGCGGCGATTCCGCGATATAGACAAAGCCCTGCTCGATGAGCTGAGGGGTCAGCCGGTAGAGCATAGTCAGGATCAGCGTCCTGATCTGAAAGCCGTCCACGTCAGCGTCGGTGCAGATGACCACCTTGTTCCAGCGCAGGTTGTCGATATCAAACGACGAGAGCTCGCGGTTTGCCTTACTCTTAACCTCAACCCCGCAGCCCAGCACCTTGATGACGTCGGTGATGATCTCGTTTTTGAAGATTTTGTCGTAATCCGCCTTGAGGCAGTTGAGGATTTTTCCCCGCACCGGCATAATCGCCTGATATTCCGCGTCCCGCCCCAGCTTGCAGGAGCCGAGCGCCGAATCGCCCTCGACGATATAGATTTCGCGCCGGGTCACGTCCTTGGTGCGGCAATCGACGAACTTCTGTACCCGGTTGGCGAGGTCGATGCTACCCGCCAGCTTCTTCTTGATGCTGATCCGGGTCTTTTCCGCCGACTCGCGGCTGCGCTTGTTGATCAGCACCTGCTCGGCGATCTTCTGCGCCTCGTCGGGATTTTCGGTGAAGTAAACCTCCAGATTGTGCCGCAGAAACTCGTTCATCGCCTCGTAGATGAAGCGGTTGTTGATCGCCTTTTTGGTCTGGTTCTCGTAGGAGGTCTGGGTCGAGAAGCTCGACGAAATCAGCGCCAGACAGGGCTCGACGTCACCGTAGGTGATTTTGCTCTCATCCTTGAGGTACTTTCCGTTTGACTTGAGCCAGTTGTCGATCTGAGCGACAAAGGCGATTTTGACCGCCTTCTCGGGGCTTCCGCCGTACTCAAGCCAGCTCGAGTTGTGGTAGTATTCGGTCAGCGCTACCCGGTTTGAAAAGCAGAGCGCCACGTTGAGCTTAACCTTGTAGTCGGGGCGATCCTCCCGGTCGCGGCCGCGCCGCTCGGCCGACCAGCTCTGGATCGGGGTGATGACATCGGTTCCCGCCAGCTCGGCAAGGTAATCCGAGATTCCGTTCTGATAGAGAAATTCCTCCTCCTCGAACGATTGTCCAAGCTGATTGCGCAGGATGAACCGGATATTCGGGTTGACCACCGCTTGACGGCGAACCGTTTCGCGGTAATGCTCCAACGGGACGGCGATGTCGGTAAAGACATCGAGATCGGGACGCCAGCGGATGCGGGTTCCGGTCTGTTTCTTTTTGCTCGGCTCCTTCTGGAGCCCACCGACATTCTCCCCATGCGCAAAGTGCAGGGTGTAGCAGTATCCATCCCGGATAATTTCAACATCCATATACTCCGAGGCGTACTGAGTGGAGCAGAGACCAAGCCCGTTGAGGCCGAGCGAGAACTCATAGCTGTCCGAGCCGTCCTCCTTGTATTTTCCGCCCGCGTAGAGCTCGCAGAAAACCAGCTCCCAGTTGAAGCGCTCCTCGCGTGTATTGTAATCGACCGGGATGCCCCGGCCAAAATCCTCGCACTCGATCGAGCCGTCGGCAAAACGGGTCAGGATAATCCGATCACCATGCCCCTCCCTCGCCTCGTCAATCGAGTTGGAAAAGATCTCAAAGATCGAATGCTGGCAGCCGTCCAGCCCGTCCGATCCAAAAATGACCGCCGGGCGCTTTCTCACCCGGTCGGCTCCTTTGAGCGCTGTAATGCTTTCGTTGTTGTAGCCGGTGTTCGGCTTTGCCATCGGACTTCCTCCGTGCCTGCAAATGGGCGGCACAGTCTGCCGCCCATTCAAACCATTGATTCTCACATTATTGTAGCCGCTTGTTGCGGGATTTGTCAAGGAAAGCGCGTATCATTGTTTCCCGGGCGGCCATACTAATACAAAAAGCCGCGCCCTATGTCGCGCGGCAGTGGAAGTAGGGAGCAGCTTGCTGGGGATTGTTTTCAGCATCATCGCCGGAATGGCAATGAGCGTTCAAGGGGTCATCAACACCCGACTCAGCGAAAAGATCGGCCTTTATGAGGCCAATCTTTTCGTACAAGGCACGGCTTTTCTTCTCTCGATCGTCGCCGCGCTGATTCTGGGTCAGGGAAGCTTCGGGGTGATGGGCGAGGTCAACCGAATCTACCTTCTCGGCGGCGTGATCGGTCTGGTCATCACCATCACCGTGATGCTCGGCATTCAGGGCTTGAGCCCCACGGTGTCGATCTCGATCATTTTGATCTCCCAGCTGCTCGTGGCGGCGCTGATCGACGCCTTTGGCCTGTTCGGAGCCGAGCAGGTCTCCTTTGGCTGGAGCAAATATCTCGGCATCGCCCTAATGATCGCCGGTGTGGTTCTTTTTAAATGGCAGCGGATCGGGTAAAATAGAGGATAAAACAAGCCGTGGCGAGCAGGATCGAGACAAACAGCCCCACCGCCCGCGCCGCCGCTTCTCCCCTCTCGCCGAATCGAAAGGTCAGCAGCAGGGACAGGATGCTGCCCCCGTCGAGACCCGACAGTGGAAGCAGATTGAAGCAGGATAAAAACCAGTTGATTTGGGCAAAGCGCCAAAAGCCGAGCCGCGCGGCGGCAAGCCCCGCCAGAATTCCGGCGGCAGGGCCCGCGAACAAAATAACAAGCTCCCGCGCCGTCGAGGGAATTCCTTGGTAGCGCGGAATAATTTTTGCGCCGAGCACACCAATGGTGAGGCGCTCGATCCGTCCGCCGCAGCAGCCCATCGCGGCAAGATGCCCCGCCTCGTGGAGGAGTGCGCCAAGCAGCAGTCCGCAGAGATCCTGTCCGGCCAGCGCACCCGCTGCCGCCAAGGCCAGGAACCAGAAGCTGACCGTCATTCTGCCCTGTGCCATGCTACCACACCCAGCCCTGCGCCCCGCAGAGCGGATCGGCATTCTTGCCTTCAATAATCAGTTCAAAATGCAGGTGGGGTCCGGTTGTCATGCCGGTGCTGCCCACCAGCGCCACCGTCTCCCCCTGCCGCAGGTTCATCCCCTCCTTTGCCACGATGGTATCGCAATGGCAGTATCGTGTGGCAAAGCCGCCGTGAAACAGGGTGATGTAATTGCCATAAATCTCCGACTGCCCGACCTCGACCACCCGTCCGGGATAGGCTGCCCCAATCGGCGTCCCCTTTGGCGCGGCAAGATCGACCCCGGTATGAAAGTCGGACTTGCCGGTGACGGGATGCTCCCGGGAGCCGAACGGGCTGGTCAGCCCGCCGCTGAGCGGCTGGGTCATGGCCGCCGAAAGAACCGGGAGCGCCGTCGTCACTCCAGAAGGCAGCGTATTGCCGTCGACCGGCAGCTCTCCGCCCATCCCGCCCGATACCGCCTGACCGCCGAGACCCAAAGCGGCGTCGATGGTCTCGATGATCCAGTCCCGCAGCCGTTCGATCGGGCCGGATTCCCGAACCTTCTGCACCGCCGAAAAAACCTCGAGCGCCTCGGTCTCGTTGGAAAGCACCGAGGCAAAGCAGCTTTTCACCTCGGTCATTCCCCAGTACTGCCCCGCCGCAAAGGCAAAGACCAGCATCACGGCGCAAAGGGCGCTCTGGAGAAGGGTTGCGAGCAAAAATCCCTCTTCCCGTCCGGTGCTTCTTCCGGGGCGGCGACCCTTGTGCCGCTGGGTTCTGATCCCTCGTCCGGTCATATTGCCTCTCCCTCCCTTTTTGTAAAAGCCTATGATGGGAAAGATGGCGGAATGCCCGTACTTGTAAAATTATCATCTCAGCCCTCGTAGCAGAGCACCGCAGTCTGCCGGGGCATCCCCTTTTTGAGCTCGATGCCGTTGTGCTCATAGCGCACCACATCGCCGCAGAGCGAGAGAAAGGCAGAGAGCTCCCCAATCACCTCATAGCCGAGCGATCCCACGCGGTAGTGCATCGGAAGGACAACGGCGGGCTCAATCCGGTCGATCAGCGCTTTCGCCTGCCCGGCGTCGATGGTGTAAAAGCCGCCGACCGGAATCATCAACGCATCGAGCCCGCGCAGCGCATCGAGCTGCGCGGGGGTAGGCTCGCAGCCCAAATCCCCAAGGTGGGCAACCCGCAGCCCTTCGGCCGAAAGGATATGGATGAGATTTTTTCCGCGCTTTGCCCCCTCTACATCGTCGTGGAAGGTATCGAGCCGCTCGACCTGATAGCGATCCCGCTTTCCGGTCAGCCCGACGAGATGAGCCGCCGCGTGATCCGCGTGACCATGACTGCAAAGCACCCCGTCGGCAACCAGCCGAAGCGGGGCGTAGCCCGGTACCCGGCCATCCTCATAGGGATCAAGGACAACCGTCCCGGCGGATGACGCGATGGTAAAGCAGGAATGTCCATGCCAAGTAATTTTCATGTTTGGTACTCCTTTCGTCAGGGGGCAAAATGCCCGCTCGCCCGGCTCGCCTATCGAGCCTTTGTTTGATTGTACCACGAATCGGGCGGCCTTGAAAAGGGGCGGAGCCGCAGCCCCGCCCCTTTTATGGGATGCCCAGCAGCTCCTTTCGCAGCTGCTGCATAATCTTTTTTTCTCTGCGCGAAACCTGCACCTGCGTCATGCCTAGCCGCTCGGCGGTCTGGCTCTGGGTCTTCTCCCCAAAGTAGCGCATCAGGATAATGGTGCGATCCCGCTCCTCCAGAAGATCGAGCGCCTGCCGCAGCGCGATGAGATCGCCGGTCAGCTCCTCGGGGGATTCAACCGGAAGGTCAAGCTGCCCGCCGCCGCTCTCCTCGCTTTCGGTCAGCGAGACGGGAGGGGTACACACGCCGAGCGCCTCGACAATCGCCTCCTCACTGACCTCAAGCAGCGCGGAAAGCTCCGAGAGGGTCGCCTCCCGCCCGTGATCAAAGCAGAATTTCTCCCGCGCGCGGGAAACCCGGAGCGAAAGCTCCTTGATGGTTCGGCTGATTTTAATCGCCCCACCGTCCCGAAAAAGGCGGCGCATCTCCCCCAGAATAACAGGAACGGCATAGGTGGAAAAGCGCACCCCGCGTTCCCGGTCAAAGGCGTCCGCCGCCTTGATCAGCCCAATGCAGCCCGCTTGAAAAAGATCCTCATATTCGATGCCGCGCCCCTTGAACCGATGGGCACAGGCATGCACCAGCCCCATATTCTGCTCAATAACCTCACTGCGGGTCAGCTGGTCAAACTGAACCATCGACGTCACCTTTCAATCGCAACCTCTTTTCGAGGGTGACGACGGTCGGGCCGCCCGGCTTCGATCGCACCGCGACCTTGTCCATCATGCTCTGCATCACCGAAAAGCCGAGGCCGGAGCGTTCCTCGGTGTCGCCGGTGGTAAAGAGCGGTTCCATCGCGCGCGGCACGTCTGAAATTCCGCAGCCCTTGTCCTTCACCCGGATGACTACCCGTCCGCCCGAATAGATGGCGGCGGATATGTAGATGGTTCCGATGTCGTTGGGATATGCGTGGACAATGCAGTTGGTCACCGCCTCGGACACAGCGGTGCGGATATCCGAAAGCTCGTCCACCGTCGGATCAAGCTGTGCCACGAGGGCGGCGATGCAGCTTCTGCCCAGCCCCTCGTTGACCGAACGGCTCTCAAGCTCAAGCTTCAGCCCGTTGATCGGTTTGGTTTTCTGTCTCATACCGTCGTCCCCCCATTTTCGATTTCGGCAAGCCGGTCGAGGCCGGCCAGATGCATCACCCTGCGCAGCGGCTTTGGGGTATTGGCAATCGCCACCCGGCCGCCCCAGGCCGAAATCAGCTTATAGCGCCCCATCACAAGGCCAATGCCGGAGGAATCCATAAACGAAACGCCACCGAAGTCCAAAGTCAGCTGCTTTGGATGATGCTGCTCGATGGCCGCGTCAATCTCCTCGCGCAGTGCGGCCGCCGTATGGTGGTCGATCTCCCCGGTGAGCAGCACGGTGAGCGCATCGCCCGCCGGTGAAAGCACGGTAGACATCCTTTGCGCACATCCTTTCCTTTTTCTTTGGATATCCTTCCCGTCTGAGCGACGGATTATCCTCTTCTTCAAAGGATAATCGATTCCCCCGGTCGAAAAGGCGCAGAATCTGCGTGAAAATCCATGAATTTCCAGCCGGGTCGCGGGACATACTAACGAAGATTGCCCGCTCGAATCTACGGCGGGAACGCTTGGGGGGATTTTTTTGTATCGACGCTTTTTGATTCTTTTCTGTACCACCATCCTTTGTTTTTCCCTGCTGGTAACCCGCCTCTCTGAGCTGGCTACCCAGCCGACCCTTCTCTCGGCGGCCGATCAGCAGTCGGCAACGGTGCTTTTGGTTGCCCAAACCCGTGGAACCATCTATGACCGCAGCCTGCGCCCGCTCACCGGCATCGAGACACAGCAGATTGCGGCGGTGCTGCCCTGCAATCAGGCGGCTGATGCGCTGATGCGCCAGACCCCGTCACAGGATCGAGAAGCCCTGCTCCAGAAGCTCACCGGGATGAAGCCGTTTCTCTGGCAGGTGGATACCGACGCCATCTACGCCCGGGGGGTTGAGGTGTTCCCGGTGGCAAAGCGCTACCTTGACCAGCAGCCCGCCATTCACCTGATCGGACAGCTCGACGCCGCCACCGGCCAAGGGGCTTCGGGCTTGGAGCTTGCCTACGACTCGCTGCTGACCGCCGCGGGCGGAAGCCTACAGATGCGCTACTTTATCGATGCGCTCGGGCGCGGCATTCAGACCGCCCCGCCCGAGCGCATCGACACCGGCTACCAAACCGGCGCGGGTCTGGTGCTGACGCTGGATCGGGAGCTGCAGCAGCTTGCCGAGCGGGCGGCGGTTCCTCTTGAGCGGGGTGCGGTGGTCGTGATGGATTCCCAAACCGGAGACCTGCTCGCCGTGGCGAGTGTGCCAACCTTTAACCCAAACGATCCCGCGGCGGCGATGGGGGATCCCGGCCTCCCCTTCCTCAACCGAGCCTTCTGTGCCTACAGCGTCGGCTCCACCTTCAAAATGCTGGTGGCCGCCACCGCGCTGGAGCAGGGATATTCCGTCGAGCGCAGCTTTGCATGCACGGGCGCAATCGAGGTGCTGGATCAGACCTTCCACTGCCACAATCTCGCCGGGCACGGCACCCTCGACATGAAAGGGGCGCTGGAGCATTCCTGCAACCCCTACTTCATCTCACTTGCCCTTGAGCTGGGCGGCGCACCGCTCCTTTACAAGGCGCAGCAGCTGGGCTTTGGAACCGCCTTTGAGGCCGCGCCCGGCTTTCGCAGCTATTCCGGCACACTGCCCACCGCGCGGGAGCTGCTTGCCCCCGCCGCCACCGCCAATTTCGGCTTTGGGCAGGGCGTGCTGACCGCGACCCCGGTGCAGCTCGCCTGCCTTGTTTCTTCCATTGCAAACGGGGGCGGCGCGGTGACGCCGCGTCTGGTCGCCGGTTCAACCACCAACGGACTTTCGATCACTACCCCCACCGCAAGCTACTCCCCTCGACAGGTTTTTCTGCCGGAGGCAACCGAGCAGGTGCGGCAGATGATGGTTTCGGTTGTGGAGGAGGGCAGCGGTAAAACCGCCCGCCCCGAGCATGGCGGCGCAGGCGGCAAAACCGCCTCGGCTCAAACCGGTCAGTATCAGGACGATAAGGAAGTGGTACACGCATGGTTTGCCGGGTTTTATCCCGCCGAGGAGCCGCGCTATACCATTGTGGTTTTCTGCGAGGGCGGCGATTCGGGCTCCGACCGCGCCTGCCCGGTGTTTAAGGAGATCGCCGACGGCATCGCCGCGCTCGGGCGATAAAATAGCTGTGCCCCCGCAAAGCGACGCTTTGCGGGGGCACAGCCAGCTTTCCCAGATAAATTTACAATTTGTTCTTGATTTTTCACGTTCGATGCGGTATCATATATTAGCACTCATCAATAAAGAGTGCTAATATTATAAATTGAATTTGCGATAGGATTCTGGGGAGGTTTTGTTTTATGGCAAAAAAACAGTTTAAGACCGAATCGAAGCGGATTCTCGATCTGATGGTCAACTCGATCTATACCAACAAGGAGATTTTTCTCCGCGAGTTGATTTCAAATGCGAGTGACGCGATTGACAAGCTCTATTTCCGCTC
>CAZVAV010000055.1:0-8825 GCA_964625135.1 uncultured Oscillospiraceae bacterium
AACCGCAGGAGATGGTCTATCGTCTTGAGCCGCTTGCACGTTCGCTTCTCCGGCCGGATGACGACATGCTGGAGTTCTATCGCGAGAGCGGGTGGGAATATGTCACCACCCTCAACCAGCTCTTTTATGTTTTTCGTGCCCGTCCCGGGACGTCGGAAATTCATTCCGATACGGTGACACAGGGTTACGCCTTTGAACGGCTCAACCGACAACTCAAACAGCTTGCCGCCATAACTGTGGCGCTCTTTTTGCTGATGGTAGGGCTGATTGCATCAATTTATCTGTTCAACGAGGAGCCGGTGCTGGCAGCGGTGGAAGGACAGGCGGTCAACCAGAGCATTTTGATTCTCGTTGAATTTGGGGTCATCCTCCAATCACTGCAGGCTTACCGCACAATTCATCAGCTGATGACTCAGCTGAAATCAGGCCGCCCTATGAAGCACACCAAGAATTATCGAAAAGGCGGTATGATCCGTTGCGCCGGAAATCTTCTTTTGTCTTTTCTGGCGGTGGCCTGCATCGTCGTATCGATTCTCAGCATTGTAAAACGATCCGAAGCGCCGCTCTCAGAAATCACCTCTCCCCTCCCCCTGCTGCCGCTCTCCGCGATCGAATCAGATACAGCTTTTACTTATCACAGCAGTCTGTTTGAGGGGCAGAATTTTGACAACCGAGTGCAACGTGAGTGGAGTGTCCTTGCTCCGATGCAATACGAAATCGATCAACGCGGGATCATTCCCGGATGCCTTTGGCAGGATCAAAGTGGTGGGTATGAGCCGTCGCTTGAAATTCGATATTACCGCCTTTTGTTCCCCGCACTCGCTCAGCCTTTGATGAACGACCTGATTCACCGGTATGCCGTGCGCTATGACTTGCCGGACGCGTTCACCGAAACCGAGCTTACCGTATCGGGGCTGGATCAGGCGTTGTATTTTTCCTCCAGAGGCATCAAGCAGCTTCTGTTCGTGCGATCCGGGGATCAGATCGTGATGCTCCGCTATTATGGGGAGGAGAATCTTGCCGCGCAGGCTGAAAAGCTCTCGGAAATCCTTGCAAATTGGCTCCAATAAAACAAATAGGAAAAATTTACGACTTCAAAAGAGAATCACGGGGCATTTCGTGCTATAATAACCGCAAGGCGGTCATTATAGTTTTATGGCCAACGGCTTGTCCTCGCATGAAAATTCATGGCAGCCATCCGCTTTCATGCAAGTCGCGTCGCCTTTGGGCGCCCAAGATACAAGATCGGCGGGATTCTACCGCCAAAGGAGAGATGAAATGGAACGGATCAGAGAAATTACAAAGGATGTCATTTGGGTGGGAGCCAGCGACAGAAGGCTGGTGCTCTTCGAGAATATCTTTCCGATTCCCCGGGGTATTTCCTATAATTCCTACCTGCTGCTGGATCAGAAAACAGTTCTTTTCGATTCGGTCGATCAGTCGGTCAGCCGCGCTTTCCTCGAAAATGTCACCGCGGCGTTAAAAGGCAGAAGCCTCGATTATATCGTCATCAATCAGATGGAACCGGATCACTGCAGCATTCTGGAGGAGCTTTTTGCACGCTATCCGGACGCGGCGGTGGTGGGCAACAGCAAAACCTTTTCGATGATCGAACAGTTTTATTCCCCTTTGGCCGAGCAGCGGCGGCATACAGTCAAGGACGGAGATTGTCTCGACACCGGCCGCCATCAGCTTAAATTTTTCACCGCGCCGATGGTTCACTGGCCCGAGGTAATGGTTTGCTTCGATCAAACCGACGGAACTCTTTTTTCCGCCGACGCATTTGGAACCTTTGGGGCGATGGCCGGCAACATCTTTGCCGACGAGCTTTCGATTGAACGGGATTGGCTTGCTGATGCCCGGCGCTATTATGCCAACATCGTGGGAAAATACGGCGCGCAGGTGCAGGTTCTCTTCAAAAAACTGAGCGCTCTGGAGATCAAGGCGATTTGTCCGCTGCACGGCCCGATCTGGCGCACTGAGCAGGACATCCGCTGGCTGTTTGACAAGTACTGCCTCTGGAGCAGCTACCAGCCCGAGGAGGATGCGGTGGTCATCGCCTGTGCTTCGATCTATGGCAATACCGAAGCCGCAGCCGAACGGCTGGCCTTTGAGCTTGCCGGGTTGGGCGTTTCCCGCATTGCATTTTACGACCTTTCCTCGACCCATTTTTCCTATCTGATCTCCGAGATGTTCCGGTGCAGCCATATTGTCCTTGCCGCGCCAACCTATAACGGCAAGGTGTTTCCTCCGATGCAGCATCTGCTCGACGACATGCGGGAGCTGGGCGTACAGGGACGCACCATTGCGCTGATTGAAAATGGAAGCTGGGCCCCGATGTCGGGCAAGCTGATGGCCGCGGAGCTTGGAACGATGAAAAATATGACCATTCTCGAGCCCACCGTTACCCTTAAGTCCTCGATGAAGGCCGCACAGTGCGAACAGCTTGCCGCCCTTGCCCAGGAGATTGCCAAAGGAATGAGTTAATCATTCTGATTGATTTGCTTCGTATTTCCAAACAAAATATAAAACATCGATAAGGAGCCTTTTATGAGTAACATTTGGCACGACATCAGCCCCAAACGCATTGCCCCCACCGACTTTGTCGCGGTGGTCGAAATCTCCAAGGGGAGCAAGAAAAAGTATGAGCTGGATAAGGAGACAGGGTACATTATTCTTGACCGGGTACTGCATACCTCAACACACTATCCCGCAAACTACGGCTTTATCCCCCGTACCTATGGAGATGACCTCGATCCACTCGACGTACTTGTGCTCTGCTCCGAACCCCTGGAGCCGCTGATTTTAGTCCGATGCTTCCCGATCGGGGTGATCTCGATGATCGACAGCGGCAGAAACGACGAAAAAATCATCGCGATCCCCTACAGCGATCCGACCTACAACGGCTACCGCGACATTGACGAGCTCCCCCGGCATATTTTTGAGGAGATGTCCCATTTCTTCAAGGTTTATAAGGCGCTTGAGGGGAAGGAAACCGCTGTCAATGAAATCAGCGGCCACGAGGCAGCCGAAAAAATCATTGCCTCGGCGATTGATAGCTATATCGAGCATTTTTGCAAATGATTCACCTTGCTTCAAGAATTCTCGCGCTTTTCTATTTCCCATGAGAAAGTGGGCAAACCCTGCCGTTTATGGCTTGGTTTGCCCACTTTCTGTTTCACCGCGCTGCTGTGAGGAACGGTGCTTTTGGTTTGCAGAGCCTAATTAGGATTTGAGAACCGCCTTGTGAAATACCTTCTTGCCCTTGCGAATCACTACATGACCCTTCTCAAAGGCGGACGCAGGCACATTCGCCATCGGGTCACTTACCTTCTCGTCGTCGATGGTCAGGCCACCCTGCTGGATCAGGCGGCGGGCTTCGCCGTTCGAGCCGGCCAGTCCGGTCGCCTTGAGCAGCTCAATCACGCTGATCTGACCCTCCTCCAGAGCGACCTCGGTGGTGGGCATATGCTCGCTGTCAGTGCCCGAAAGGAAGATGGCGCGAGCGGCATCGAGCGCCTTCTGCGCGTCCTCTTCGCCGTGAACGGTCTTGGTCAGCTCAAAGGCAAGGATTTCCTTTGCCTGATTGAGCTGCGAACCCTCCCAGCTCTCCATCGCCTCGATCTCCTCGATCGGCAGGAAGGTAAGCATTTTGAGGCACTTGATGACGTCCTGATCGTCGACATTTCTCCAGTACTGGAAGAAGTCGTAGGGAGCCATTTTGTCACGGTCGAGCCAGACGGCGCCCTTTTCGGTCTTACCCATCTTCTTGCCCTCGCTGTTGGTGAGCAGATTAAAGGTCATGCCGTAGACGTCCTTGCCCTCGGAACGGCGCACCAGCTCAACACCGCCGATGATGTTCGACCACTGGTCGTCACCGCCGAGCTCGAGGGTATTGTTGTAGGCGCGGAAGAGATGCAGGAAGTCATAGCTCTGCATAATCATATAGTTAAATTCAAGGAAGGTCAGCCCCTGCTCCATTCGGGACTTGTAGCACTCGGCCGAGAGCATCCGGTTGACCGAAAAATGCACGCCGACGTCGCGCAGCAGCTGGATATAGTTGAGATCCTTGAGCCAATCGCCGTTACGGGCGACGATGCATTTTCCGGGGGCAAAGTCGACGATTCGCTCCATCTGCTTGCGGAAGCATTCCGCGTTATAGTTAATCTGTTCGACGGTCAGCATCTTGCGCATGTCGCTTTTTCCCGAAGGATCACCGATCATGGTGGTGCCGGTGCCAAGAAGAACGATCGGAAGATGTCCTGCCATCTGCATCCGCTTGATAATCAGCAGCTGAAGCAGATGCCCGACATGGAGGCTGTCCGCAGTGGCGTCAAAGCCGATATAAAAGGTCACCTGACCTTCGCCCAATGCCTTTTCAATCGCTTCTTCATTGGTCATCTGGGCAATCAGCCCGCGTCGCTTGAGTTCCTGAAAAACAGTCATGATTTTTTCTCCTCTTTATTTTGTTCCTTGTAAAAAGCTGCAAAAACGCCCTCTGCTCCAAAAGGAGCAGAGGGCGTAAAAGATACGCGGTACCACCTCTGTTCGCCATTCCAAAGAACGGCCTCAACACGACGCCAACACGTCGATGCGCGATAACGGGCGCTCCCCGACAGACACGACTGACAGAAGAAATATTCCGCATTTGCATCTGCGGCTCCGGGATGTATTCGGCTGTGGCGCGGCGCCCTTTTCCAGCAAACAAGGGCTCTCTGTGGCTCGCGACATACAGCGTACTCTTTCCCATCAATGCCATTGAGGACGATTATAGCCGGGTTTGTCCGCTTTGTCAAGCAAAAGTAAAAAAATTATTGTGGGGTTCGGATGTTTTGCAAAAGCTCCCGCGCATTTTCGAGGGCAAGCGGGGTAATCGGTTCCCCGTTCATGATGCGGGCGAGCTCGGCAATCCGTCCCGCCTCGTCAAGCGGCTTGATTTCGGTAAAGGTTCTGCCGTCGGCAATCTCCTTTTCGATCAGCAAATGGTGCTCTCCATAGGCGGCCACCTGTGCGAGGTGGGTCACACAGATAATCTGCCTGCCTGCTGCCGCGGCTCGCAGCTTGGCTCCAACCTTGTTGGCAGCCCGACCACTAATCCCCGCGTCGATCTCGTCGAAAATCAGGGTTCCGATCTCCTCTTTTCCGGAGAGCACCCCCTTGATCCCGAGCATGATCCGGCTCATTTCACCGCCCGAGGCGATCTTGGCCAACGGCTTGAGCGATTCACCGGGGTTGACCGAAAGAAGAAACTCCACAGCGTCTCCACCGTCCTCAGCCAACGGTTTTGCAGCGATCGAAGCATCCATCCGGGCGTAGGGCATGTCGAGCTCGCGCAGCTCCTTTTGTACCGCTTCAACCAATCGCGCGGCGGATTTTCGGCGCGCCTCGGTAAGGACGGCGGCCAAACCGCGAGCGGCCTTTTCCGCAGCGGCGAGCTGGTCGGAAAGCACCGTGGCATCCTGCACAAAGGACTCTATTTCCGAGAGCTGGCGGGCAGCCTCCTCCCGAAACGCGAGGATTTTCCCAATGGTACCCCCGTACTTCTTTTTGAGCCTCGCAATCAGCTCCAGCCGCTCCTCAATTTGATCGAGTTCATGCGGATTAAAGTCGAGTTCCTCAAGCTGCTCTCGCAGACGTTCGGCGAGATCATCAAGCTCATACTGGTAATTTCGCACCGTTTCCGCCGTTTGCCCAAAGCTTTCCACATAGCGGCCCGCCGCTTCGAGATCCGAAGCGGTATCGGAAAGCTGCGAAATAATGCCGGAGGTTTCCTCGTCGCCGTTGAGCGCCTCATGGCAGCGGGAAAAGAGCTCGGTGAGCTGCTCGGCATTGCGGATGATTTTGCGCCGGGCAAGCAGCTCCTCCTCTTCCCCGTCGACGAGAGTGGCCGCTTCAATCTCGTTCGTCTGGTAACGCAGCAAATCAAGCTTTCTGGCGCGTGCCGCTTCGTCGGTTTCCAGAGAAGTAAGCCGCGCGCGTAAGAGCCTCATCCGCTCGAAAGCAGCGAGGTAATCCTTCCGCCGTTCCTCTAGTTCGCCAAACTGGTCGATAAACCCCAGATGCGTTTCCTCCTGTGAAAGCAGCCAGCTGTCCTGCTGGCCGTGGGTCTGCAATAAAAGCGTGCCGGCGGCTCGCAGCTGAGCTACCGTCGCAGGAACGCCATTGATCCGGCAGAGATTGCCGTCGGCGGTGATTTCCCGGTTCAGCAACAGCTCCCGATCCTCAGCCTCGATCCCCAGCGCGGCGAGCTTATCCATTGTTCCGTCGGAAAGACGGACAAACAGTGCCGAAACCTTTGCCCGGCTTTCGCCGGTGCGGATCAGATCCTTAGAGGTACGGGAACCGAGCGCCGCGCCGATTGCTCCAATCAGGATTGACTTTCCCGCGCCGGTCTCGCCGGTGAAGATGTTAAGCCCTTGATCGAAACGAATCTGCGCCCGCCGGATTACCGCGATATTCTCAATTGATAGCTCGGCAAGCATTTTATCACCTACCTGTTGAGCAGTTTATGGAGACGCTCGGTGATTTGACGTGCGCTTTCCTCGGAGCGGGTGACCACGAAAAAGGTATCGTCCCCCGAAAGGGTTCCCACGACGTCGGCAAACTCAGCCGCGTCAAAGGTGGCGCAGGCGGCGTTGGCCATGCCGGTAAAGCATTTGATGACTACGATGTTCTGGGCAAAATCGATGGTGCGTACCGATTCGGAAAAGATCATCGCAAACTTTCCCGACATGCCGCTCCCCTGCTTCGACTGCATCGAAATATAGTGATATTTTCCGCTTTCCGATCGCACCTTATGGATTCCCAGCTCCCGGATATCGCGGGACACCGTCGCCTGCGTCACATCGTAACCGGCCTCCCGGAGGCGGACAAGAAGCCCCTCCTGGGTATCGATCGATTCCTCTGTAATCAGCTCAAGAATTTTAGCGTGCCGGCTGGACTTCATGGTATCTACCCCCTGAGTTTCATCTTTTGGTTGAGCGTCTGGTAAAAGCTTCGATCTTTGAAGCAAAGGAATCGGGAGACATATTCCGATTTTTCCACCGTAACATATTCGATTCCTTCCATATGATCGACCGGTGTGCCATCGACGATGGCGCAGAGCTGGGTATCCGCATCCGGCATGGTGGGACGCACCACCAGCACCTTATCCGAATTAAAAACGATCGAGCGGCTGGCAAGGGAGTGCGGACAGATCGGCGTCATGATAATCGACTCAAGCGAAGGATCAATGATCGGCCCCCCCGCCGAAAGGGAATAAGCGGTCGAGCCGGTCGGGGTGGCAAACAGGATGCCATCGGCTCGGTATTCACCCACCTGATCCTTTCCGCAGCGAACATCGAGATCGATGGTTCGTCCAAGATGAGAACGAGATATCTCGACGTCGTTGATCGCATAGCCGACGACGGTACCGCCCTGTCGGTAGGCAGTCAGGCGCAGCACCATCCGGTTTTCAATGACGTAATCCCCGGTCGCCAGCTTGGCCAGCGGGGAAAGATCATTCCCCTCAATCTGAGAAAGAAAGCCGAGTCGGCCGAAGTTAATACCCAGCACCGGTTTGTCATACCGCATTGCCACCGCAGCCTGATGAAAGATCGTCCCGTCCCCGCCGATGGCGATGACCAGATCACAGAGGGCAAGAAGCTCCTGCGCCTCTCCGGTTTTCACTCCTTCGATGCTCATTCGCGCGGCATCCTGCACGGTCATCGCGGGGGTCAAGCCATACTCGCAAAGCCGCCGGATCGTCGCGCGAACATAGCTGTCTGCGTCGGCGAGCCTCGGATTTGCAGAAATTAAAATCATCATTCTTTTGCATCGCTCAGCGCGCGGTGAGCTTCCTCCACCAAATTTTCGATGCCTTCGTCGCCCGGGGGATTTTCACCCAAGTCCGCCTTCCTTTTCACGTACATCAGATATTCAATGTTTCCTTCCGGTCCTTTTACAGGTGAAAAGGAGATTCCCTTTACAGAAAATCCGACGCTGGAAGCGCAGTCCAAAATCTTGTGAATCACCTCAACGTGAACCTTTGGCTCCCGCACCACGCCCTTTTTGCCCACCTTGTCCCGTCCGGCCTCGAATTGAGGCTTGATCAGGGCAACCAGCTCCCCGGAATCCCGAAGAAAGCGAAAGGCCACCGGAAGAATCAGCGAGAGAGAAATAAACGAAACGTCGATGCTGATAAAATCAACCGGCTCAGGCAGATGCTCCTCGGTGAGGTAACGGATATTGGTTCGCTCAAAGTTTACGACACGCGGGTCATTGCGCAGGCTCCAGGCAAGCTGCCCATACCCAACGTCAAAGGCAAAAACCCTTGCCGCGCCATTTTGAAGCATGCAGTCGGTAAAGCCGCCTGTCGAGGCGCCAAAATCACAGCAGACCTTCTGCGCCAGCGTGATCGGAAAAACGGCCATTGCCTTTTCCAGCTTTAGTCCGCCTCGGCTGACATACCGCAGCTTTTCCCCCCGCACCTCGATCAAATCGGTATCCCGAAATTCGTCCCCGGCCTTATCGGCCTTCTGCCCATTGACATAGACCGAACCCGCCATGATCATGGATTTGGCCCGATCCCGTCCGGTGGAAAGACCTTGTTCGACCAAAAGCTGATCCAAACGCTTTTTCATACGCTTATCCCTCCCGGGAGGTTTCTTCTTCCTCCTTGAAGGAGGAAATGCTTTTTAAAATTCCTTCGGCATCTAGACCAAGCCGATGCAGCGCCGAAGGGACGCTGCTCTGCGCAACAAAGCCCTCGATGGCAAGAAGCTTTGCTTTTCCCCGAAATCCGCGCTCGGTCAATCCGGACAAAAACTGCATTCCCAGTCCTCCGG
>CAZVAV010000056.1:0-8731 GCA_964625135.1 uncultured Oscillospiraceae bacterium
ATAACCGGTGAAGGGATCGAGCACATGGTGATAACGAACCCCGTCAAGCTCAAAATACCGCTCATAGTCCCCGGTGGTCGCCATGGTCAGGCCGTCCATCGCAAGAGCGCCGATCGGATCATTCTGTTCGCCGCGGGGATCGCGCACGCCGACGAGAATTTCGCCGCCCTCCGGCTTTTTCCCCCGAACCATCATATTTCCGCCAATCGAAAGATATCCCGTCGAGCCGTGCTGTCTGGGAACAGCGGCGACCGCCGAAGCAGCCATTCCCTTGGCAATACCGCCAAGATCCACCTTCATTCCCGCCTGAGCAAGCATGGCGGTACGGCTCTCCTTATCGAGAATCAAATCCCGGTAATTGACGAGGGAGCGAGCCGAAAGAATCTCTTGCTCGGTTGGGAGCTGCGGATTTTCCTCCGTGATCCCCCAGGTAAGGGTAAGCGGCGCAATCGTAACATCAAAGAGTCCGCCCGATTCGGCGGACAGCTCCTTGGCGCGGGAAAGCAGCTCAAAGGTATCGTCTGAAACCCTGACCGGATTTTTTCCCGCCGCCTCATTGAGCGCGGTGATCTCGCTGCTATCCCGATAAAGGGAAAGCCGATCCTCCAGCTCACGAAGGCGGGTCAGAATTTCATCATAGGTTTCCTGAGCCTCACTTCCGTACCAGCGCTGTTCGATCCAGGTATCCATGACAAACTCTACCCCCGATACCGTGGCCGGGGTACGCCCCGCGGCGGTTGTCTGACATCCGCAGAGAACCAGCAGCAGGGATAGGAACAGCGACAAAATCCGAGAAAAGGGGCCCATGTGCTTTCTCCTTATCAGGTTGATCAAAATTCGGTGAATTGCGCCTGATACAACAAAACGCACATACTATTTTTATCGCTTTTCGGCAAAAAAGTCAAGTGTGTTTCGCGTTTTTGAAGCCGCTTTCGAGCGAGCAAGGGACTGGAAATCCATCCCGCCCCACCCGATTGAAATGTCACTTGCAGTATGTGTCGCAGGATTGCAAAAACAGAATTTTTATTTTTATTACCGCAATCGATTTTCACATCAGACAACCTTCCGGCGTCTTCTGCGATTTCTGCGGCCGGTCGGCAGCAAAAGGCAGGCAAGCAGAAGAAAGAAGATCGGAACCAGCCACCAGAGCCACCGTAAATTTTTGGGGGACGGCTCCAAAGCAGCGGCCTCACGCTGCGTGAGCTCCTGAGCGACCGACACCCCGTACCCCTGCTCGATTTGAGCGCGGAGGCGGTCAAAGGTTTTTGCCACCGCGGCGTCGTAGTCCCCTGCCTCGAAATCGGCCTCCATACACTGATCAAGGATCGAAAGCAGCATATCGGAGGGCAGCGCCCCCTCCAGCCCCTTCCCCGTCAGCAGGTAGTAGTCCTCCTCGCCGGTGCATAAAAGCAGCAGCAGGCCATTATTGTGCTCCGCTCCGGGCTGCCGCGCGTCAAAAACATCCCGGGCATAGTCCGCGATGGCCTTTCCACCGAGAAAATCGACGGTGACCACCAGCGGCTCGACCCCGGTCAGATCGCGGAGCACCGCCCCTTCCCGCTCGATTCGCTCGATCGTCGCGGACGTAAGCACACCCGCCCGATCCTCTGCCAGCGGCAGAACCACAGGGGAAGGTTCTCCATCGCTTTCTCCTTGCGCCGCCGCCACAGAGGGACAGAAGCACAGCGCCAGCAGAAAAACCGGCAGCAACAGGCCGATCAATCGTTTCATCATTTCCTCCTTGCAGCAAAGAGCGGGGGCGGCCATGCGCCCCCGCTGGGATGATGATGCGTAAAATCAGCGTCCGCTGCGCTTGACCGCCGGGCGCGCCTTCGGTGCGGCGCTGCGGACTCTTGAAGCGTTGTACGGCGCTTTTGCCGGTTTTTGCTCGGTCGGCCTCTGGCGCTCGACACGGGGCGGTCTCGGCGGGCGAGGCTGCTTGGGAACCGTTTCAAACAGCTCCATCGGGAAGGGGTTTTCCTGTACGACGGGAATCTTCTGCCGGGTCAGCTTTTCAATCTCCTTGAGGTAGGGCAGCTCGTCGTAGTCGCAGAAGGACAGGGCGATTCCCTGCGCGCCCGCGCGCCCGGTTCGGCCAATCCGGTGGACATAGGTCTCCGGCTCATTGGGCAGTTCAAAATTGATCACATGCGAGAGCGAATCGATGTCGATGCCCCGCGCGGCGATATCGGTCGCAACCAGCACCTGAATTTTTCCGCTTTTGAAGCTGGCCAGCGCCAGCTGGCGCGCCCCCTGCGATTTGTCGCCGTGGATTGCCTGCGCCGAAATTTTTGCGCTGTTTAGGATTCTGGCTACCCGGTCGGCGCCATGCTTGGTGCGGGTAAAGACCAGCGCCGAATAGATCGACGGATTTTTCAGCACCCAGACCAGCAGATCCCGCTTCTTGGCCTTGTCGGTCAGGTAGACCGACTGCTCAATCAGCTCCACGGTGGTGGCAGGAGGAGTAACCTCGACCTTGATCGGATCGTTAAGCAACGAATCCGCGAGCTGGGCGATCTCGGCAGGCATGGTGGCGGAAAAGAGCATCGTCTGGCGGTTCTGGGGAAGCCTAGCGATTACCTTACGGACGTCGTGGATAAAGCCCATGTCAAGCATCCGATCCGCTTCGTCGAGGACAAAGATTTCCACCTGAGAGAGATCGACAAAGCCCTGATTGATCAAATCGTTAAGCCGCCCGGGGGTCGCGACGAGAATATCCAACCCCCGTGCGAGCTGCTCGGTCTGCGGATTCTGTGAAACTCCGCCAAAGATGACCGCGCTGCGCAGATTCAGTCCCCTGCCATAGGCGATCAGGTTGTCATAAATTTGCAGCGCAAGCTCCCGGGTGGGGGTCAAAATCAGCGATCGAATCGGGCGCTTGCCCTTACTGGGAGCAGCCGCAAGCAGCTGAAGAATCGGAAGCGCAAAGGCCGCCGTCTTGCCGGTACCCGTCTGTGCACAGCCCAGCAGGTCTCTTCCCTCCAAGGCGGGCGGAATTGCCCGTTCCTGAATTGGGGTCGGCTCGGTATAGCCCTGCGCGGAGAGGGCCTTAAGGATTGTGGGTGTCAATTTGAGTTGTAGGAAGGTCATGAATTTATTTTGTTTCCTTTTCTATTGTAGTTGGTGAAACCGTGCGCGGCCATTATCGGCACGATGCGTTAAAATAATAGTATACCATGCGGCGCCGCGGTTGTAAACGCACGACGCAGAAATCCTTCGCTTTTTTCAAGTACATTTATAAAGGGCACGGCGCAGCGCTATGCCCATCCAGCTGTCTAGCAACCGAAGCGCCGCTTGCATCTTTGCCCCAAATCCTTTACAATGGTTTCCATCATATCGATTGCCTATGGGAGGACAAAATGCTTTCTAAGAACCCGGAATATTTTTTGGCCATTGCATCGGAGCAGTCGATTTCCAAAGCAGCGGAGCGGCTTTATCTCTCCCAGCCCTATCTCAGCCAGTGTCTCGCGCGGCTGGAAAAGGATCTCGGCGTGCGACTGTTCGATCGTTCCCACGCCCCGCTGACCCTTACCCCGGCCGGCGAGCTCTATCGCAGCTATCTCGAAAGCGTCTCTCTGCTCGATCGGCGGCTTGCTTCCCAGCTCGGAGAGCTGCGGGAACAGCGAGGCGGTGCATTGCACATCGGAATCGCGATCTGGCGCGGCTCGGTGCTGCTGCCTGATATCCTGCCACGCTTCTCGCGAGAGCATCCCGATGTGCGGATCGTCCTGCATGAGCAGCCCTCCAACGAGCTGATTGAGCTGATTCGCAATGACGTCATTGATTTCGCCGTGCTCCACACCCCTGACGACACCCGGGAAATCACCTATGAAACGATCTTTCACGAAAAGCTGCTATTGGTTGCAAACCGGGAAAATTCGCTTGCCGCCCGTTTCACGTCCTCGGTCAACGACCCGCGTCCGATCGATATCCGGCTGTTTGAGCAGGAACGCTTTATCCTGCTGCAAAGCGGCCAGATTATCGCGCGGGTGGTGGAAAACCTGTTTCAGCGCTATGGGATGAATCCGCCCAACGTCATCGTCACGACCAGCAGCACCACCGCCGTCAATCTGGTCAGCGAAAATTTCGGCCTTACCTTCCTCCCCGAGGCGGGAATCCGCCGCACCGCCAACCTGACGCGTCTGAAATTCTTTACCGTCGACTCGCCCGTCCTCACCATTCCGCTCTCGATCGTCTATAAGCGCTCCGCCTTTATCTCCCCTGCCGCGCGCGCTTTTATCGATCTGACCTACGAGCATTACGCCCGTTATCGGGACGAAAGCTGATTTTGCCCAAAACAGCCTCCCGACGAACGCCGGGAGGCTGTTTATCGGTTATCGTCTCGCTAAAATCTCATCGAGCAGCCGCGCGGCCACCTCATCCTTGGACAACAGCGGAAGCTCCAGCAGCTCCTTGCCGGTGATCAGCGTCACAACATTGGTATCGACCCCGAACCCCGCCCCCGCAACCTTAAGGTTGTTTGCAACGATCATGTCGAGGTGCTTGCGCAGCAGCTTGGAACGCGAGTTTTCGACCATGTCGCGGGTCTCCATTGAGAAGCCGCAGAGAAATTGCCCCTCCCGGCGATGCTCGCCAAGGTATTGCAGGATATCGTCGGTTCGCTCCAGCGCGATCAAAGCCGCGCCGTCAAACTTTTTGATTTTGTCCTCCTTGACCCGCGCGGGACGGTAATCGGCCACGGCAGCCGCCTTGACGATGATATCCTGCTGCGAAGAGCGGGAGGTCACCGCCTCAAACATTTCACGGGCGCTGGTGACGGGCACCGTCTCGACAAAGGGAGGCGGAGCAAGCTCGGTCGGACCGCTGACCAGCGTCACCTCAGCGCCGCGCAGCGCCGCTGCCCAGGCAATGGCATAGCCCATCCTGCCAGTGGAATGGTTGGTAATAAACCGCACCGGATCAAGCGCTTCGCGGGTCGGCCCTGCGGTCACCAGCACCCGAAGCCCCGCCATATTCTTTTTGCAGGCGGCGCGCTCAAGATATTGAGCCAGCACCGGCGGCTCCGGGAGCTTGCCCGCGCCGATATCCCCGCAGGCGAGCCGTCCCAAAGCGGGCTCCACCACCTCAAAGCCAAGCTCCTTCAAAAGGCGGAGATTTCGCTGGGTCGCCGGATTCTGATACATTGCGGTGTTCATCGCCGGGGCGACAAGCTTCGGACAGGAGCAGGCCAGCACAGTGGTGGTCAGCATATCGTCGGCCAGGCCGTTGGCCAGCTTCGCGAGGACATTGGCGGTCGCGGGGGCGATCAGCACCAGGTCGGCTCGTTTGGCCAGTGAGATATGCTCGACCTCAAAGGCGTAGGCGCGATCGAAGGTGTCGACCGATACCCGGCGCTTGGTGATTGCCTCAAAGGTATGAGGCGTAATAAAGTTTAAGGCGTTCGGGGTCATGATCACATCGACCGAAGCCCCCGCTTTGATCAAAAGGCTCGCGAGCGCGGCGGACTTGTAGGCGGCGATCCCGCCTGAAACGCCGAGCAGTATGTTTTTCCCTTTCAACATAACTTTCTCCCTCCGGCGGAAATCCGCCCGGTTTATTGCTCCTCTACCACAAAACAGACCCGCTCAAAAAACGGCAGGCCGTTGTTCCAAAGCTTTAGTCGCCCTTAGTATACCAAAACGGGATGCGTGCCGTAAAGCAATTTAGAAAAGAATTTCCGACCGGATTGCTTTTCCTTTCCCCATTCGGTATAATAAGGAACCGGGATGGGGCCTGCCGCCCCGTTTTCCAAAAATTTGCGCCGCATCCTGCCGAAGGCGGGAGCGACAGCAGGAGGAATTTTTATGAAAAATCGCACCCCCAGCCACCGAGAGACGGTCTTGCTCGCACTCTTCGCGGCAATCATCGTTGTGCTCGCCTTTACCCCGCTCGGCTTTATCCCTCTACCCTTTATCAAGATGACCATCATCCATATTCCGGTCATTCTGGGGGCGTTGCTTCTCGGCCCGAAGCGCGGGGCCTGCCTCGGCTTTCTGTTCGGATTGACCAGCCTGATCAACAATACCGTTGCGCCGGCAATCACCTCGTTCACCTTCTCCCCGTTTTATCCTCTCCCCGGCTCGGAGCACGGAAGCTGGAAAGCGCTTCTTGTCTGCTTTATCCCCCGCATCCTGGTCGGGGTGATTCCGTTCTTTCTTTATCGGCTGGTACAGCGGCTGCTGCGTGCCGAACGCCCCGGACATGTCGCCGCGCTGGCGGTGGCGGGCGTAGCGGGTGCGCTGACCAATACCATCCTTGTCATGGGGCTGATCTTCTTTCTTTTCTCCGACGCCTATGCCGCCGCCAAGGGAATCGGCCCCGAGCTGGTGCTCGGCGTGATCCTCAGCATCGTCGGCGCCAATGGAATTCCCGAGGCGATTGGAGCGGGCGTACTGGTGGCAGCCATCGGCAAGGTGCTCTTTGGCCTTCAAAACAGCAGAAAGGGGATGGCATCCTGATATGATCCTCGCCATCGACGTCGGCAATACCAATATTGTAATCGGCTGCTTTGATCACACCTCGATTCGTTTTACCGCCCGGCTTTCGACCGACCGGTTTAAGACCGGGGACGAATACGCCGTGCTGATTTCCAACCTGCTCTCCCTTTACCGCGCCGATCCGGCCAAAATCGAGGGAGCAATCCTCTCCTCGGTCGTTCCGCCTTTGAAAACGGCGATCAGCGACGCGGTGCGAATCATCACCGGGCAGCGCTGCATGGTTGTGGGCTCGGGGATTAAGACCGGGCTCAATATCCTCATCGATAATCCGGCTCAGCTTGGCAGCGACCGGGTGGTCGACGCGGTGGCCGCCCTTGCCGAATATAAGCCGCCTATTCTGATCTTTGACCTCGGCACCGCCACGACCGCCTCGGTGGTGGATCGCAACGGCAACTACATCGGCGGCATGATCATCCCCGGTGTCATGGTCGGCCTCGACGCCCTTTCGTCGCGCACCTCGCAGCTCCCCCGAATCAGTCTGGAGCCTCCCCGCCGGATGATCGGCGCCAATACCGAGGACTGCATGAAGAGCGGCATCCTCTATGGAAATGCCGCCATGCTCGACGGCATCATCACCCGCGCGGCGAAGGAACTGGGAGAGATGCCCACCGTCATCGCGGCGGGCGGCCTTGCCAAAATCATCGTTCCGCTCTGTGAGCAGTCAATCCTGCTCGACGACGATCTTACCCTGAAGGGACTGCGGATTCTCTACGAGAAAAACCGACTCCCCCAGTAAAAAATCAGCCCCGGCCTAGCCGGGGCTGATTTTTTACTGTTTTCTGTTACACGCAAAGATCCATCACAATTTTTGCAAGCGCCTGCGCCGCAATCAAGATGACCCTCTCGTCAAAATCAAAGAAGCCGTTGTGATGCGGCGCCCGAATCGGCGAGCCAAAGACCATCTCTGTCGACTTGCCGCCCTTGGCCTGTACCGCCGCCATCATGGTGGTAAAGTCCTCGCCGCCCGCGAAGTCGAAGTCCTCGACGATCCGGGCAACCCCTTCCACCTCTTTGAGCGAAGCGACGACCCGCCCGACCAGCTCGGGGTCACAGACAGCGCTGCCCGCCGCGCCCATAAACCGGCTTTCATAGCCGCATTCATACATCTCGGCGGCTGTCCTGCAAACCCGTTCGGCCGCGGCAGCCATGTATTCGTTGATCTCGGTGGTAAGCCCCCGGGTCTCCAGCGTCATCACCGCCTCCTCGGGGATGACGTTTCTTCCGGTGCCGCCCCGCAGCGTGCCGATGTTGATTCGGCTGCTGCCGCCGCTGTGCCGGGGAATCGCCAGCAGATTGAGGGTGGCAGTGGCCGCGGCCGCCAGCGCGTTGTGCCCCATCTCGGGGCTTGCCCCTGCGTGGGCGGACTTCCCCCGAAAGGTCACATCAAACTTGGTGCTTGCCAAAAAGCCGTGGGAAGCAGCCGCTATCGCCCCCAGCTCACCCAGCTTGAGGCCGATATGGCCGCCAAGAATCCAGTTGACATCGTCGAGCACCCCGGACTTTGCGATCGAGGCCGCGCCGCGCAGCCCTTCCTCGGCAGGCTGAAAAATGATCCGCACCGTGCCGCAGAGCTGATCTTGATACGCCAGCAGCAAACGGATCGCGCCGATTCCGATGGCGGCGTGACCGTCGTGCCCGCAGGCGTGCATCAGCTCGGGATGCAGCGAGCCAAAGCCCAGCCGAGCGGGCAGATGCTCGGGAGAAAGCGTCTCGGAAACCTCGTTGCAGTCGATGTCCACCCGAAAGGCAACCACCGGGCCGGGGCGTCCCCCTTTGATCTCGGCGACACAGCCGGTAAAGCCGCCCCGCATTTTGGAAAGCAGGTCATCCCGTCCGATTTCCTCCACCGCGCGCTGGTAGCAGGCATCCGCATAGCGGTCATCGGGAAGGCCGTACATATCCGGGCGCTGGTGGATCTCTTCGCCGAAGCGAACGGGAACCCCCAGCGCCTCAAGCTGCTCGATGATCTTCACCGTCGTGCGGTACTCGGTCCAACCCGACTCGGGATAACGGTGCAGGTCGCGGCGCATCGCCACCAGCTCCCCGGCCAAGGCGTCAAGATCCACCCGGTCAAATAGAAATTTCATCTGTGCGTCCTCCCCTTTTCTTCGGTCCGGTCGCGCGGCCGGCCGTATGGATGACACCGCCTGCGCCCACAGAGCGAAGCGGCAAGGTTCTTTTGCTATTATATCGGAAAAGGGACTTGGCCGCAATAAAAAATTCCTGTTCTATCC
>CAZVAV010000057.1:0-8608 GCA_964625135.1 uncultured Oscillospiraceae bacterium
TATTCTACAGCAGGAGGTGCTTTTTTTCACTGTCCGTTTTTCGGGGTATAGTCCAACTTCCCAGCGAGGTTCTTTGCTTTGTCAGAAGTCTTATTCTTTTTTCTCCCAGTTCTTCGCAAGCCCGCAGAGCATGGCAACCGTTGGTTCAATGCCGACACGGCTGGTATCGACGGTAATATGATAAGTATCCGAAAGTCCCCATTTCTCGCCGGTAAAATGCAGGTAATAGACCGAGCGCTTCTTATCGGTGCGATTGATGACCTCCTTCGCCCCGATCCGCTCCAGTCCATAGCTTTTAACCGCGTGTTCGATCCGCCATTCCAGAGGCGCACGCAAAAAGACAGACAGGCAATTGGGATCTTCATGCAGCACATAGTCGGCACAGCGTCCCACAAGAACACAGGGCCCCTGCGAGGCCACCTTGCGTATAATTTCGGATTGAATCAGAAAGACCTGATCGCCGATCGGCATATTGTAGGTGCCGGCAGTCGTGCCATAGAGCGAGAGGGAAAAAAGCAGGCTGTTCGAGGCGTTTTGATCGGCGTTTGCAAAAAGCTCCGGCGCAAAGCCGCTCTCCTGCGCCGCCAGCGTAATCAGCTCGTTATCGTAATAAGGAATGCCCAGCTGCTTCGCCAACCGCTGCCCGATTTCGCGGCCGCCGCTGCCGTACTGACGGCTGATGGTAATCACAGGGTATTGTTTCATGGTGATCCCTCCTTGTATAATGCCGGTGAAAACGAACCCTTGTTCTATTTAAGAATACATCTATTTTCAAAAAAAGTCAATTGGAGGTCGCGCCCCGACGGCAAACAGATTGGAGCCGCCTATTTTTTTGACGAATGGAAAAAACTTCATATCTTACCTGTTTTCTTTTTCTTACCGATGTGCTATTGTATAGATACATATTTCTATCGTTTTGCAGCACTTCTAACAGATGGAGCTTTCTTTAGGCTTCAAAATGTTTCACAGGAAATGGCGGCAAGCGAAGAATTTCGGAGCCTTGTTGCAGGAGACCGCGGGCGCGGTCGTCAGGAAACAAAAAGGAGTTGGTATCTATGTCAAAGGCAATCAAGCTTCTTGCCCTTGCCGCAGCGGCGGCGGGCGCAGCAATCGCTTACAAAAAGTTTACTGAGAAAAACGAACAGATCGACGACGAAAACAAGGCAATCCTTTATCGCGCGCAGGAGCAGGGCGCCCGTCAGGCTTATCTCGTTGGCGGCGGCTTAGGCTCCTTTGCGGCGGCGGCTTATCTGGTGCGGGACTGCGGCTTTGAAGGCAAAAATGTCCATGTCATCGAGGGGCTGCGGATTCTCGGGGGCTCAAACGACGGCAGCGGCAACGCCGAGCAGGGCTTTCTTTGTCGTGGGGGAAGAATGCTCAACGAGGAAACCTATGAAAATTTCTGGGAGCTCTTCTCGACCATCCCCTCCCTTGAATTGCCGGGGCGCAGCGTCACCGAGGAAATTCTCGCCTTTGACGCGGCTCACCCGACCCACGCGCGGGCACGGCTGGTGGACTATGACGGAAACATTCTCGATGTGCACAGCATGGGCTTTACCCAACAGGAGCGCCTCGCCCTTGGCAAGCTGATGTTCACCCCCGAGGAAAAGCTCGATGACCTGACCATCGCCGACTGGTTTGCCGACATGCCCCACTTTTTCGAAACCAATTTCTGGCATATGTGGCAGACCACCTTCGCCTTTCAGACCTGGAGCAGCGTCTTTGAATTCCGGCGGTATATGAACCGGATGATCCTCGAATTTCCGCGGATCGAGACGCTGGAGGGTGTCACCCGTTCCCGCTATAACCAGTATGAAAGTGTCATTCTCCCGCTCCAGCATTATCTGGAGGCGCACGGGGTTGACCTTATCACCAACACCACCGTAACCGATATCGATTTTTCCGACGATGACGGCATCACCGTTTGCGCACTTCATTGCAGCGGCGCAGACGAAGAGTCGGTCATCAAGGTCACACCGGGGGATCTCTGTATCGTCACCACCGGCGGCATGTGCGACAGCGCCACCCTCGGCGACTATCAAACCCCCGCGCCGGCTCCCGAGGCCAAGGCAATTTCTGCAGAGCTCTGGGCGAAGATGGCCGCCAAAAAGCCGGGACTTGGCAATCCCTATCCCTTCTTTGGGAAACCGGAGGAGAGCAATTGGGAGAGCTTTACCGTTACTTCCCGCGGCGACCGTCTGCTCAAGCTGATTGAGGGCTTCTCCGGCAACATCCCGGGCAGCGGCGCATTGATGACCTTCAAGGATTCGAGCTGGAAGCTCAGCATCGTGGTCGCCGCCCAGCCGCATTTCAAAAATCAGCCGATGGACGTGACCGTCTTCTGGGGCTATGGGCTTTATACCGACCGAATCGGTGATTATGTCCACAAGCCCATGCGGGAATGCACCGGCGAGGAGCTTCTCACCGAGCTGATGCATCACCTGCATATGGCGGAGCGGCTTGAGGCGGTGAAGGCGGACATTATCAATGTCATCCCCTGCTATATGCCTTATATCGACGCTCATTTTGAGCCGCGTAAGATGTCCGATCGACCCCAGGTGGTACCTGCGGGCTCCACCAACCTCGGACTGATCGGACAGTACGTCGAGACCCCCGAGGACATGGTTTTTACCGAGGAATATTCGGTGCGCACCGCACGGATTGCCGTTTATACCCTGCTGGGAATCGACCGCAAAATCTGTCCGGTCACCCCCTACAATCGCGATCCAAAAGTTTTGGCCACAGCGCTGAAAACCGCCTATCGTTGATGCTGTACCGGGCTTCCTTTTTCTCGATACGACGCTCCAATTTCATTGTCCCTCGCTTTAAAAGGCTGCCCGGGGTGAAGCCCCGGGCAGCCTTTTACGATCGGAATGTTAATTCTCGAATTCAGTCGTTATAGAAAGCATCGTGAATCGCGACGACGGCGCGCTGCGCGTCGGCGATATTGATCAGCACCGAAATTTTGATCTCGCTGGTCGAAACCATGTCGATGTTGATATTGGCCTGTGCAAGCGCGTCAAAAAGCTTGCAGGCGACGCCGGGGTTCGATTCCATTCCCGCGCCGACAATCGAAACCTTGGCGACCTCCTTGTCACAGAGAACCTCCTTGCAGCCAATCAGCTCCTTACTCTTATTCAGGATTTCGATGACCCGGTCGCCGTTCTCCTTGGCAACGGTAAAGGTAATATCCTTGGTGCCGTCGCGTCCAACCGACTGCAGGATGATATCGACATTGACCTTCTCCTTGGCGAGCAGCGAAAAGATCTTAAACGCAATACCGGGCTGATCCCGAAGCTCCAAAATCGAGATTCTCGCAACATTTGTATCCTTGGCGACGCCGCTGATGATCATCTTTTCCACGTTTGCTTCCTCCTTAATGATGGTGCCGGGCTTATTCTCCATGCTTGAGAGAACCTCAAGGTCGACGTTGTAGCGCTTCGCCATCTCAACCGACCGGTTATGCAGCACCTGTGCGCCGAGGGTGGCCAGCTCAAGCATCTCGTCATAGCTGATCGAATCAAGCTTAACCGCTCCCTTGATAATGCGCGGGTCGGCGGTATAGACCCCGTCGACATCGGTGAAAATCTGGCACTTTTTGGCGTGTAGCGCGGCCGCGAGGGAAACGGCGCTGGTGTCGGAGCCGCCGCGTCCCAGTGTGGTAATGTTCTCAAAGCGGTCAAGACCCTGGAAACCGGCTACAATGATGATGGTACGCTTGGCAAGCTCGTTTTGAATCCGCTCCCCGTTGATCTTGCGAATCCGGGCGTTTGAATGGTTTGAGTCGGTCAAAAAGCCGGCCTGCCATCCGAGAAAGGATTTCACCGGATAGCCGCGCTTTTCGATGGCCAGCGCCAGCAGCGCGATGGAAATCTGCTCGCCGGCCGAAAGGAGCATATCCATCTCCCGGCGAGAGCCCTTGGGATTAATCTCGTTTGCCTTGTCAACCAGCACATCGGTAAACTTGCCCTGAGCCGATACGACGGCGAGAACATTGTTTCCCTTATCATAGGTACGGATAATAATGTCGGCAACATGCTCCACCCGCTCGGCATTGGCCACAGAGGTTCCGCCGAACTTTTGTACAATCAGATCCAACTTGTTTTCCTCCTTATCGTCCGGGCAGCGGAAAACACAATGTCCGCCGTCCGCTTCTGTCTTAGTGCAGCGGAATGCTCTCGACGCAGATCGCGCCGGTATTGTCGGCCTCAAGCATCATCAGCCTCCAGCTTTGAAAGCCTTCGGCACAGAGACGGGGCCAGAGCCGCTCCTCAAAGGTTTTGTCCTTGCCGGGCACCATCGCCATGAGGGTCGAGCCCGCGCCACTGATATAGGAGCAGTATGCCCCCTCTTCCTCCATGAGCGCCATTGCCCGCGCGCCGCCCTCAATCAGCGGGAGGCGATAATCCTGATGCAGCCGATCCGCGGCGGCGCAGCGCAGGTTGTGATAGCTGCCGGTGCTGAGCGAAGCGCTCATCAGTGCCGCGCGGGAGAGGTTAAAGACCGCGTCCTTATGGCTGATTCGTTTGGGTAAAACGCTTCTGGCCAGCGAGGTTTTCAGTTCAAAATCCGGAATGAGCGCCGCGAAGCGGATGCCGACGTGCAGCTCCTGCCGGACAAAATGAACCTCCTTGCCATCGAAAACCGATGAGACAAAGCCGCCGAGCAGCGCCGGGGTGGTGTTATCGGGGTGCCCCTCGATTGAGGCGGCGAGATTAATCATCTCCTGTTTGGAAAACGGATAACCCATGATATGGTTGGCGGCAAGCAGTCCGCCGATGATACAGGCCGAGCTGCTCCCCAGTCCCCGGGAGAGCGGAATATTGTTGATCTGGCCGATCCGCAGCGCGGGCATCTCCCTTTGGCAGACTTCAAAGAGGGAGCGCATGGTGGTGTAGACGAGATTGGTCTCGTCACAGGGAATCAGGACACCGTCGAGCGCCATGATCTCGTTTTGTTCGGCCAGTTCAAGATGAATTTCGTTGTAAAGGGTGACGGCAAGCCCCAGAGAATCAAAGCCCGCGCCGACGTTTGCCGAGGTAGCGGGAATTTTAACGGTAATCAATGGCGCTCCCCCTTAATAATCGAGAACCCGAAGCGCTGAAAGCAGCTCGATTCCCTGTGCGCGAGCCTTCTCGCAAAGCGCCTCAACCGTGTGTCCCGAAAGCGCTCCGGTCAGGAAAGCGGCTTCTCCGGCACAAGCGGGAGAAATCCTTTGCTGTGCGCCGAAAAGTTCGCCGGCGGCCTGTTCGTCCTTGGCAGAGACGCGAATCATCATGCGGGTGACATCGTTGCGGTAATCGTCAATCGTGTCATGCTCCGAATCCTCCCAGCCGAGCGTCGCGATATGTCCGCCCTCGCGCACCGCGTCGACAACATCCGACAACACAGCGGAGGCAGTCGGAGCCTTGCCCGCGCCGCGTCCGTAGAAGAGCACATCGCCAAGATCCGAGCCGCGCACCAGAATCGCGTTGAAGACGTCCGAGACATTGCCGAGCTGGCTCGTCTTTGAGACAAGCGCGGGAGAAACCATGGCGATGATGCGCTCGCCCTCCTTCTTCACTCTGCCGATCAGCTTGACGGCATACCCCGCGGCAAACGCCGCCTTGACGTCGCTCAGACTGATGCTGGTGATTCCCTCGGTATGTACCTCCTCGGGGTAGACATGCTTACCGTAGACAATCGAGGAGAGGATACAAATCTTGCGGCAGGCGTCCTTGCCTTCGACATCGGCCGAGGGATTCGCCTCGGCATAGCCGTTTTGCTGAGCGAGCTTGAGAGCCTCCTCAAAGGACATCGAATCCTCGATCATCCGGGTCATGATAAAGTTGGTGGTTCCGTTGAGGATACCGGCCACCTCGGTGATGTCCCCCGCGCCAAGGCACTGGTAAAGCGGATGGATCACCGGAATGCCGCCGCCGACACTCGCTTCAAAGAGATAGTTGACATTATTCTCCCGCGCAATCTTCAAAAGCTCGGCGCCGTGGGTCGCAACCAGCTCCTTGTTGGAGGTCACAACATGCTTGCCGGCGCGCAGCGCCCGTTTGGAAAAATCATAGGCGGGCATAATGCCGCCGATCGTCTCGATCACATCGCCGACCTCGGGGTCCTCAACCCCCGGCTGAAAAGCCTTCGTCCATTTGTCGGCGTAGGGAGTCCCCTCCAGGCTTTTAATATCGACAATATATTTAATGTCCATCTTTTTGCCGGATTTGCGCTCGATTGCCGGACGGTTCTTATAGAAAACCTCCGCCACGCCGGAACCGACCGTCCCAAATCCGATGATTGCAAGCTTTGTCTCCATGAGTAAGTCCTCTTTTCTCCGCAGCACGGTAATTTTCCTTTTATTTTCAGTGTCCGGACAGCCTGCGCGCCTCGACAACCCCATCCAGCTTCTTGAGCGCGTTGACCAGCTCCATATCACTGGTCGAGGTCGCATCGAGCGAAATCGAGATCGAAACGGCTGCCAATCCGTCAACTGGAATGTTCTGATTGATGGTGAGAATATTCACGCCGTTGCGGTAGAGCTCGGCGATCAGGTTGGAGAGCATGCCGGGCTTATCGCGCAGCAGCACATAGATGCTCACTACCTTGCCTGACATCTCACGAACATAAGGAAAAACCGAATCGCGATACTTATAGATGGCGCTCCTGGAAATGCCCGCCATCTTGGCCGCATGGGAAATGTTATGGGTCTCTCCGTTTTCCAAAAGCTCCTTGGCATAGATCACCTTGGAAAACACCTCGGGCAGCACCGCGGTTTCGACGACCAGATACTTAGGTGGGGACCACATTTCGATTGACCATCCTTTCTTACAACCGGGGACTATTTCGACTGTTTTCGCTCTTTTCCCGAAAAGCAGCCTTTGCACCTTGGGAGAAACAGCCCTTCGCTTTTCCATCAGTAGAAAACGATTGTTTTCAAACAAGATACACTATATCATCAATTTCGCCCAAATGCAAGTATTAATTTTGACTTTTTCGCGAAATGCTTCACGCAACAGATGAAATCTCCGCCGCTGTATAAGAAGATTTTCCTACGGGGGCTTGGCGTTCTGTCAGCAAAAGGTTATAATAAGAAGCAAGCTCCGAATGGGGCAAACGGAGGAAACAGGATGAAGGAAAAGGAATTGAAGCAGCAGTTTGAAGCAGAACTGATCGAAAAATGCACCACCGCAAGGCTGCAATGCGGTTACGATCCAACCCGGCTTCTCCAGATGATTTCACGGCTCGGCGGCGTTGAGACCGCCAAGGCGTTGATCCGCAGGGGAAATGCTTCGGACGGCTTCACCGCATTGCAGGCGGCGGGACGGCTGGAGCTCTCAATGGAAGCGACGGTCGTCGAATCGAAATACGCCGCGCTGTACACCGACGAGGAGGCTGATGCCTGTCTCGCGCTGCTCTGCGAATGCGGGTATTACCGAGCCAATTGATTCCCCTGTTTCCCACGCATAGACGCTGCGCTTCCCCGTATACTATCGATAGATAGAACGGAGGGACGCCGCGTGAATCAGAAACGCCTCGATTTTCTCATCAATGCCGCCTATTTTCTCACCGTTTCGGTCATTGCCATGCTGGTGCTGCGATTTGTACTGCCGTGGTTTTGGCCGTTTTTGTTTGGACTCGCTCTCGCCTACCTCTTCCGGCATATTTCCCAGGCAATGCGGGTACGGGGAAAAACGGCGGTCGCCTGCGTCGGAATCGCCTTTTACCTGACCATTGTTTTCGTTTTTTGGGCGCTCTTTGTGCTGCTGGCCGGAAAGCTGGTCGACTGGGCCGAGGCGCTCCCCGGCTATGTGGCCGAAATGCTGATTCCGATGGCCGAGCAGATTCTGTTCCGGCTGCTTGGACTGCTGCGGACGCTCGCCCCCGAAACCGCCCTTTCGGTCAGCGAGCTGTTTGGCCTGCTTTCCTCCTCCCTGCAAGAGATGGCGGCCTCGCTGTCCGCCGCGCTGCTCGGCGCGGTGACCGGCTTTCTCAAGCGGATGCCGCTCTTTTTGATCGGCTTTGTGTTTATGATCGTCTCTTCTTTTGCGATCGCGGCCGATTACGACCGGGTCACAAAATTTATGCTGCGGCAGCTCCCCCGCTCAATCCGTCCGCTGATGTTTGACATCAAGAACTTTCTCGTCTCCTGCATGGCCCGGCTCGTCAAGGCCTACGGCATCATCATGCTCATCACCTTTATCGAGCTGTCGATCGGGCTGTGGGCACTTCGGGTTCCGGGCTTTTGGAAGTTTGCGGCGGTCATCGCCCTCTGCGACATGCTGCCGTTGATCGGTTCGGGGGCATTTTTGGTTCCGTGGGGAATCTTTTCGCTGCTTTCCAACCAGCCCACCCTCGGCGCGGGGCTGTTGATCCTCTACGGGGTTGTGGCGGTGATGCGCAACATCATCGAGCCGCATGTGGTGGGAGACCAGCTTGGGCTGCATCCCGCCGCAACGCTCGCCGCCATGTTCTTTGGGCTACAGGTATTCGGTCTTTTGGGGATGCTGCTCGCCCCCGTTACCGCGCTGCTGGTTCGCTACCTCAACAACACCGGAAAGGTTCGGCTCTACCGGCGGTAACCGCGCCGAGCCTCCCAATCGCGCACCATCCGGCAAACCTG
>CAZVAV010000058.1:0-8601 GCA_964625135.1 uncultured Oscillospiraceae bacterium
GCCGCCTTGCGATAAAAAAGGTTTCCAACAACCATAAAGGCCGCAAAAACAATCAGGTAGTAGAACACCGCTTTCCCGTGAGCGGCAAAGGCGGCATAAACCATAAACAGGCAACTGCAAACCCCAAGGATGGCATGACAAACCGCTTAAAGGCGTTGAGGCTGGTTGCTTTGGCCATGAACCGGATAAAAATCATGATATACATGCCGTAGAGGGTGATAATCGGAAGCTCGGAGGAATCAAAGCAAAACCTGCCGAACCACCCGGAGGACAGATTCGCGCCGTAGAAATAGAGCAGCCAGAAGGCGGAAAACGCGAGGCTGAGCACCGACGAGTTGGTCGGCATATTGGTCGAAGGATCCACCTTATCGAACATCGAAGGCCGGGGGCCCTGCCCGCGCACCGCGAGGGCATAAAAGCTGCGGCAGTTCGACAATGTCAGCCCGTTGAGCGTACCCAGACAGGAAATGACGATCAGCACAAACACGCCGGTACCGGCCGCGGTACCAAAGAGCCGCTGAAACGCCATCTTCGCGGCAGCCTCTCCGCTTGCCATCAGCTCGGCGGTGGTGACGGTACCGTTCAGACCGATATAGTACAGAATATAGGTAATCACAACAATAAAGGAGCCGAGAACCAGCGCGCGGGGAAGATTGCGCTTCGCGTCCTTCAGCTCGGCGTTGATCGAGGTGGCGAGAATCCATCCCTCATAGGCGAAGGCGACCGCGACAACCGATTTCATCAGGCCGGTTCCGGTAGAAACGGCGGCGGCGCCGACAGTGGAGAAGTTCGCCCCCATCCTGCCGTTGAGGACGCCGACGATGCTACCGATGACCGCCATGAGCGCCAGCGGAATCATTTTGATCACGGTGGTGGAAACCTGAAACTTACCCGCGATCCGCGGCGACAACGCGTTCATCACATAGTCAAGACAGAGGAAGAAGCAAGCGATGGTCATGCAGGAGCCGCCGGTGATGTCCCAGTTGAGCAGGACACAAAAATAGCGGGCCGAAACCCAAGCCAGCACCGAAACCAGCGCCGGGGTATAGACGGTCACCATAAACCAGCCGATGCCATAGGCATAACGCGGCCCCATTGTGGCTTCCGCATAATCCACAAGGCCGTTGACCTTTTCGTAGCGTGTTGCCATGGTAGCAAAAACGTAGGAACAAATGATCATAATCACGCCGACGACGAGCCACGCGAGGATGCCCAGCGGCATATTTCCCCCGGTTGCGTTGAGTACCGCCTCGGCCTTAAAAAAGACGCCGGAGCCGATCACGATTCCGACGACCATACAAATTGCGGTCGGCAAACCATACTTTTTCTCCAGTTGATTCTCCATACTAGTCACTGCCCTTCTCTTTTTTCTTTTCCATACTGTAAAGCTTTTGGAAAATATTCTATCATTTTTTACTCCAAGATACAACTGCCTTTTACAGAAACGAAAACATTTGGAATATTTTCCCTGATCTTGAAGGTGATTGGCATGGCGTCTTGGCCGGTCTTTGCCGGATTGAAAAATAGGGAGCTTGCTGTCTTACACAAAGCACGCGTTCATTTTATCAATCAGCCCAAAGGCCATCTGAATAATTTTCTTCCCTTTGCAAATAGTTTTACGAGGGCGTTTCTGAAAATGGAAAACCGCCGGAAAATTCGCTGAGACCGAGAAATCGGGCGACTTCGCAGACAAAAACGCAGAAATACCGGATGTATTTCGAGACTTTTGACTGTGAAACGAGCCGGTTTCAGTAGAATTCGACAAGAGCTTGGAGTTTTCAGAAAGCCCCTAAGGCGTTTGCAAAGGAGAACGATGATGTCTAAAAGAAGCCGCAATGAATTTTACGATGAAGTAATCGGAACACTGAATCACAAAATTCGCGACAATCTCTCTCATGATGCCCCCACCAGTCATCTCAAAGAAGAAAAACGCAACGTAGAGCTAAAGCAATTGGACGAATATCTGGTCGAGAATCCTCAGGCTGCTCAAAGCGCGATCGATCGGTATGACACCAAGTAAGGCGATCGTCCCACGAGGGTAAGGCAAGGGATGGCGGACATGAAAAAAAGTCTCCGCCATCCCTTGCTGCGATAAAAAATTTTCAGCAGAGAAATAATCGGGTATCCGCGTCGCGGCAAACTATTTTCACGAAAACAAAAATCGCCTTATCAGCCGTTTGTGGCTTAACAAAGCGATTTTTGGGGTTCCGGCAAGCAGCTATCTGCCGAAGGTCTCTTTTGCCTGCCGCATATTCTGAAGGATCGGCACACCGAAGGGGCAGCGCTTCTCGCAGGCGCCACAGCCCACGCATTCGCCCGCCCTGTGGGACAGCGCGGCGTAATGCTCCCGCACCGTTTCGGGCACACTGCCCTGTGCCTTTGTCAGATTGAGGAATTTGGTCACCGTTGCCACATCGATTCCCTTGGGACAGGGGGCGCAGTGACCACAGTACATACAGTGCCCCTGCCACTGAATGCGGGGAAAGCTGGCAAAGGCGGAGGCATAATCCTTTTTGGCGTCCGATGCGGTTTCATAGGCAAGGCTCTGCTTCAGTTCCTCCACCGAGCGCACGCCGGACATCACACAGCCCACGGCGGGTCGGGTAAGCGCATAGTGGATGCACTGTGCCGCGGTGAGCGCCTTGCCCGCCGGAGACAGCTCCTCACTGAGCAAATCTCCGCCGCCAAACGCCTTCATCACCGTAATGCCCACACCCAGCCGCTGGCAGGTCTCATACAGATGCTCTCGCTCCGGATCCATGTTGGAGAGCTGACCGGCATAGCTTTCCCCCGCCCAGAGGTTTTCCACATTTTCATCTCCGGGCAAAAGATCATAGCAGGGGTTCACGCTGAACATCAGCACCTCCACCAGCCCGCTTTCCACGGCAAGCTGCGCCGCCTTGGGATTGTGGCTGCTCACGCCGATATGGCGGATATGCCCAAAAGGAACCGCCGAAGATGCTCACCACATCATCGTTATTTTTGCTTTTAGGGCTTGATTGATAGGAGCGGATTTTATGAAAGTCTAAGCTTAAAGATGTACTTGCGGTAATCGCAGGATCCGACAATCCGGGTGTGGCAGTTGGGCTTATGCGCGTCCTGCGGAAACACGAGATAGAACATTCCCGCCATCACGTCAAACCCGTCGCCTGCCCCGCGATAAAAGCCGATGTCCTTGACCGGATCAACCGGATCGTTGGGGGTCAGCATAGAACGTTCGGCCCACTCAACCCGTTCCGCGCCCTTGGCGACCACCTGAAGATCGAGATACCGGTCATGCACCTCGAACAAGGCGTTGGTACCGTCCCGGGTCTCCCCTTCGTGAATCAGCACATAATTTCCGTCGCCCAGGTCGTAACGCCCGGTAGTAAGCTCTGCGGCCTTTTCGATAAAATCGATGACCAGACCAATCCTGCTGTGCAGACCCTGATAAAGCTCGAGATGCTGCAGGGTATCAATGACCATTCTGTTTCCTCCCTTTTCCAAAGCATTGTGAAATCCGCCAGATCAGTGGGATAATTTGGAAGTCTGGCAGGCTCACCGCAGCCTGATGCCGCGCATTGCTATTGGAATTTATCATATCATATCGCAGGCCGGATTTCAACAAATGCTCGGCTTGATTATCATCCTTTATTTCCCATAATCCGCAATCAGCCCCGCGATTCCCTGCTCTCCGGTCAGCACCTGCGTGAAGGAATCGGGCGACGCGCCGACAATGACCGTTTCGGCAAGCAGCAGATCGGTCGAGACCTCGGTTTCGGTGGTATAGCCGGGCAAAACCGCAATAATATTTGCATCGAGCCGCAGCATAATTTGATGCCGCGTCTGGTTGATCCCGGCAGAATCAAAGCGATGGGAAAGGGATGAGCGGACATAACCCGCCGGAACAATCCGAAATTCCACCTTTGGCCCCCGCCCGGAAAGAGCCTGCCAGCCGATCAGCGTGCCAAGCGGAACATAGACCGTCTGCTGCTCAAGCTGTTCAAGCCGCTCAGTCGCGGCGGTGGTCAACGAAGCTTTCAGAAGATTCAAACGCACTACATCGGTCTGTACTGCGTTGATTTTCCCGTTCTCCCCCGTCGAAAGGGTCACCAGCTCCCGGTAGGAGGGGGATTCTCCGGCAAGCTGCGCCTCCACCGCTTCGTTGAGCGTTTTCGTTGCGTAGACCTTTGCCTGATATGCCGCAATCGACTGAACAACCGGACGGATATGGGCGTCAGCCACCAAGAAAAGGACGAGGAATAAAATGAGAAGTGCCGCGATCCGCAGCCGCAATCCATTGCCGCGTCTCCATCCGATTCTGCGTCGAAGCATCTTCGTTTCTCCCCCTTTTTCGCCGGTCTCTTTCTACTATTTATATGAGCGAAAAAAAACGTTCAGCCACACCGGGGTGATTTTCTCCTCACCGCGTGCCGCAAAAGGCTTTTGGGACAAGCAAAAGACGCTGCAAGGGTATTTTCTTCCCTTGCAGCGTCTTTCATTTCTCAAAATCAGTCGCCGATCCACTGGTCGTTATAGTGGTTTGAAATCAGCCGAACGAGGTGCATCAGCGTTTCGTTGACCGGCGTCGGAATGCCGAGCTTTTTGCCCTCCCGCACGATCGCGCCGTTGATGGTGTCAATCTCGGTCGCGCGCTTGTTGTGCATATCCTGGCACATCGAGACGTAGTGATGCTGGTTATAGAGGGTGAAGTGCACATAGGAGCGCAGATCATCGTACTCGGCGTCGATCCCCTTGGCCTTCGCCACTGCAACCACCTCGGCACAAACCTGATTGATGATCTGGAAGCCGTCGCGATCGTTCGAGTAGATGTAGTTGGGCAGAAGCGAAATGCCCGCCAATGCGTTGGCACAGCTGTTGACGCAGAGCTTGATCCAGACGTACTTTTCAGCGGTCAGCGAAGCATTGGTGTCATAGCCGATCGACTGGAAAAGCTGGCCAATCTCCTTGCAGCGGTCGGTCATCTGGCGGTTAAACGGCATCAGAGAAATGAGCGGAGAGCGATTGCGGTTGGTGGTATCCTTGATATTTCCCGGCTCGACAAGATCGGAAGCGACACTGGCGTTTCCAAAATAGACTCGATCCTCCGGAACATACTTGGCGATCACCTCGGCGTTGCCCAGGCCGTTTTGCAGCGTCAGTACGGCGGTGTCCTCCCCGATGATCGCGAGCGCCTTCTGCACCGTGGCATCGGTCTGCATCCCCTTGCAGGAGATGAGCACCAGATCGGGATAGGCGGCGCCGTCGGCGATGACATCGGTCACCCGCACCGTCGCATGGGGGAATACGGTAAAGTCCTCGGTATCCTTCTGATGAACGGTAATTCCCTTGGCCTTGACCGCGTCAACGTTTTCCTTCCAGCCGCTGACCAGCCAGACCTCATGACCCTGATGAACCATTCTCGCTCCAAACAAGCTGGCCATCGCGCCGGTTCCCATAATTGCAACCTTCATGTTCCTCATTTTCCTCCTGTGCCATTTTCTTTATGATAGCATCAGGGTGCTCTTTCGTCAACAACAATGGAGCTAAATCAAACATTATTTATTTAGATTTTTATATTGAATGTTTTGAATTTTATACATGGAGTTCCTTTTGGTGATCGAAGAGGGTAAGAAAAATCACCGCGGCAAGAATCAGAAGCACTCCCAGCGCGGTCTTGATGCCAAACGGCTCGGAAAAGGCAACCATTCCCACCACAATGCTGGTGATCGGTTCAAAGGTCGAAAGAATTGCCGCCCGCTGCGGCCCCACATCCTTGACGCCGATCTGAAACGAAACGCTCGCCGCCACCGCAATCAGCAGAGAAAACAGCAGGCTCATCCCCCAGCCGAGCGGGGTCATAGAGATGCGCAGTGACCCGGTCAGCGCGAGATAAACAAGCAGATTGCCCGAGGAGAAAATGGAAAGCCAAAAGGCCAGCGCGAATGGCGCGAGGTGGGAAAGTCCGCTGTGACCGAGGTAGATGATGTAAAACGCATAGGTAATTCCCGAAAGAAAGGCCAGCAGCATCCCGATCAGGTTCGCCGAATCCCCCGGGGTATAGAACAGCAAAATGCCGCCGGTGCAGAGTGCAACGCAGAGCAGCTTGACGCGGCTGAGCCTTTCATGGCAGAACAGCACACAGCCGAGCAGGACAAAAACCGGGTATACAAAGTGGATGGTGGTTGCCATCCCCGACGAAATCGACCGATAGGAGGCAAAAAGCAGCATCGGCGTTCCGGCAAACCCAAAGGAGAGCAGCAGCATCGGCAGAAGCTCACCTTTCTTCAGGTGCGTTTCCCCTTTGCCGCGCCGCATCAGCAGCCAAAGGGCGGGCAGCGCGAGAAAATTGCGCAGCAGGGTCAGCCCGGCTGAGGTTCCACCGTTTTGGTAGATGACCTTTGCCATCAGCGGCATACAGCCGAACAGAACCGCCGAGAGGATAACGAGCAGCATCCCCTTATATTGTTTGAGCATTGTCGTTTTCTTCCTTTCAAATATTGGCCGGACAGCGATCAGCGGGATAGAAAGAAGCCTGAATTTCGCCCCGCACGAGGCGGAAATTCAGGCTTCGGTCGCTTTTTAGGATTCTGCGCTGGTCCATCGCCTCATTCATTGCAACAGACCCATCATATCACAAAAAAATTCGTTTGAATATCCCAACTTGGGATATTTTTCGCTATGCGCGGGTCAGGTAGTAGAGGTCGGAACGGCGGTTTTGCAGGGTAAAGACCTGATTGCGAACGCCGTTGAGGTAATCGAGATCAATCTCCGCGGTAATCACACAGGGATGATCTGACGCCTTGGCAATTACATTGCCCCACGGGTCGACGATCAACGACTTGCCGTAGGCGTGAAAACGCGGCTTCACGCCACACTGGGCAGGTGCGATCACATAGCAGCTGTTTTCAATCGCGCGCGCCCGCAGCAGCGGTTCCCAGTGATCCTTGCCGGTGTTGAGCACAAAGTCGGCCGGTACCATCAGAATCTGCGCGCCCTCGAGGGCCATCAGGCGGTAGAGCTCGCAAAACCGGATGTCATAGCAGATCGAAAGGCCGATGTGCCCGACCTCCCCGGTATCGCAGGTCACAATCTCCCGGCCGGGGCAAATACGATCGGACTCCTTGACGGTGGGGCCGTCCTTGATCACCACGTCAAACGGATGCAGCTTGCTGTATTTGGCGGCGAGCTTTCCCTCGGGGCTGATGAGCATGGTGGTGTTGAAGGGGGGGCTCCCCTCCTCCGGGTGCTTTTCGTAGATGCTGCCGCAGTGCAGCCAAACCCCGTGCTTCTGCGCCTGCTCCGCCATCGTTTGAAAGGTCGACCCGTTCGGAATTTCCTCGGCGGAGCCAGCCGAGTCCACACCGGCATAGTTCATTTGCTCGGGCATCGCGATATACTTCGCGCCCCTCGCGACGGCTTCCTCGATGAAGCCGATGACATTTTTAATGTTCTGTGCCTTATCGTCGGTCGAATCAACCTGAATGGCGGCGGCAATAAATTTGTTCATGATTGTCCTCCTTAACAGCCAAACTCAAACTGCATGGATTCAACAATACGATCCACGCATTTTTCTACAATGGCCCTGCCCTTTTCCGCACTGGCAAGGGTGGCATCACCAAGAATGCCATTATAAGTATTGTCACGGAACTCATAGTAGGTGACAACATCAGGAAACTTGCCAAATTTTGGATTTTGCGCTTTGACCAGCTCAAGCTTAGAGGAATCGACATACTCAGGATGCAGATACATCATAACCGACGTGCCGCATTCACTGGCATGGCCATGTGCCATCCAGCCCTTTTGCTCACAAATTTCCGTGGTGTTCGGCTGAGTAAATCTCCACCAATCAATCTGCGCACAGCGAATCCCATAGTCACGCTGATATTCTCGGGCAATCTGACTGATGATAGGCACATTCCCGGCGTGCATATTGATAAACATAAAGTTTTTGAAGCCCCACTTCAGAAGTGAGTTCATAATGTCACGGGTCATTGCAGCGTAGGTTTCCGGCAAAATTTTAATTGTGCCGGGAAATTGGTACAGAGCGGCGGATTCGCCGACCTCAATCATCGGACCGATGATTGCGTTGGTCTTCTTCGCGACCAGATCGCAGATTGCCGAGGAGACAATCGAATCGGAGCCCAACGGCATGTGTGGGCCGTAAACCTCAATTGCGCCCCCCGGAATAATTACGGTGTCACAGGTTTTACGGCGCTCATCAAACTCGGTCCAGCTCATTTCCTTCATCCAGTTGGTATTTTTCATAGCAGTACGCATCCTTTCATAGTTCCGCTCAAGGTAATTTTTACAACGAAAAGCATCAACCCTGATTGTTCCTCATGGCTTCCTTGATTCGCAGACGACGACCAAGAATCACGCCTGCGCCAAGCAACAGGATCAAGAGCCCCCAGCTCCATAGGTATACAAACATTGGACTTGTCATCACCATGACAATAAATACAAGGGTATACTGCAACCGATAGGTGTACCCCAATGTACTCGAGGAGGTAATATTGGTCGAAGCGTTGGTTTGGTAATCAGGATCTACTACCTTAAGCAGCATTAACCCTGTTGCCAGAACACCGCAGGTCTGTCCAAAAAGTCCAATGGCTGTCTCAA
>CAZVAV010000059.1:0-8237 GCA_964625135.1 uncultured Oscillospiraceae bacterium
GGATGTGCCGGTCAAAAAAAAGAGGAGTTTCCGACCAAGCCCATCGATCTGATCATTCCCTGGAGCGCCGGTGGCGGTACCGATGTTGCGGGTCGTCTGTACGCCAAGTATGTTGAAAAGCAGTTCGGGCAGACGGTCAACGTCCTCAATGTTCCGGGCGGCAGCAGCACGGTGGGCATCGTGCAGGCCAGAGATTCCAAGCCGGACGGCTATACTCAGGTTCTGCTAACCTTTGACATTCTTTCCACCGATATTCTTGGACTGGGGGATCTCAGCTACAAGGATTTGCGGATGATCAGCACCTTCACCAATCAGCCGACCGTTCTTGTGGTGAATGCGGATTCGGGCTGGAAAACGCTTGAGGATTATATTGCCGCAGCCAAGACCGATCCCGGAAAGCTGAAGATTGCGACCCCCGGGGACGGCAACGTTTGGCATCAGGCAGGCATTCTGGCCGACAGCAAAATGGGTACCTCCGTTACTTATGTGCCGTATAACGGCTCGGGCGTGCAGGTCGCGGCGCTTCTTGGCAAGCATGTCGACGGAACCTACATTTCCTATCCCACCGTTAAGGATTATTTGGCAGAGGGCAGCATGATCGCGCTGGGTGTCCTCACCGACGAGAGAGTGGAGAACATTGCCGACGTGCCCACCTTCCAGGAGCAGAATTATGATGTCGTCTACAATAGCTGGAGAGGCATCGCGGTTCAAAAGGATGTCCCCGACGATGTCTACGAAAAGATCTGCGCCGCCTATAAGGCCGCCTATGAGGATCCGGAATTTCAGGAGGCCGCCAAGCAGGCGCAGCTGGATTTGTGGTATTTGGATGCCGGACAATTTAACGCCTTCCTCGATGACAACCACGAGAAATGCGCCGAGATTCTTAAATCCATCGGTATGGCGAAATAACAAAGATAAAAAGGCAGTGATTGTGTGAAAAAGGGAAATGTCGCCTCCGGTATCGTGCTGCTGGCATTTTCAATTTGGATTTTCATCATGGCGCAGGCTCTTCCCGTAAAAGCTACCAGCGCGACGGGACCCGGCTTTTTCCCAAAAATTATCGCCATCTTGCTGGCGGTGATCAGTATTGCGATTGTGGTGCGGGAATGGTTGGCTTGGCACCGCACCCGGGAAATGGCTCAGCCGATTGTATGGGGCAACTGGAAACGGATGCTCCTTGTATTGGCAGCCGTCGTGGGGTATACCGCAATTCTCCGGACGCTCGGTTTTTTGATCAGCACCTTCCTCTTTCTTCTGGTCATGCTGTTGATCATGGAGCCCTCCCGAAAGGCGATCTGGAAAAAGCTGTTGATTGCCGCGGTCATGACAGGAATTGTCTACGTTGTTTTTGCGGTGATCTTTGGGGCTTCATTGCCCCGTGGATTGCTGGGATAGGAGGAATGTAAGAATGGAATTTATTACAAACGGCCTTTTACAGGTCATTACGCCGATGAATTTCCTTTTGATGTTCCTCGGGGTTTTTGTCGGGACGGTGGCCGGGGCGATCCCCGGTCTGACCGCCACCCTTGCCATCTCGCTGCTCATCCCCTTTACCTTTGGGATGGAGCCGATTCCCGCGCTGGTACTGCTGCTGAGCATCTACTGCGGCGGAATTTACGGCGGATGTATCACCGCAATTTTAATTCGTGCGCCCGGAACTCCGGGAGCGGCTGCGACTCTCTTTGACGGCTATCCGATGGCCCAGCAGGGAAAAGCGGGAGAGGCGATCGGCATTGCAACCATCAGCTCAGGAATCGGCGGATTTTTCAGCGCACTGGTTCTTATCTTTCTCTCTCAGCCGATTGCGAGCTTTGCGCTGAAATTTTCAGCGCAGGAATATTTCTCACTTTCTATCTTTGGTCTTTCGATCATCTTTTCTCTCTCAAAGGATCTGCTCAAGGGAATTGCAAGCGGACTGATCGGGATCTGCGTCGGAATGGTCGGAATGGACGCCATCGCGGCGACACCCCGGTTTACGCTGGGAGTGACGCGGCTTTTGACCGGTTTTAATCTGCTGCCCGTGGTCATTGGCATCTTTGCAATCGCCGAGGTTTTTCGGATGGCGGAAAGCATCGTAAATACCAAAGGGGATGTCGGCGGAAAGCTTCGTCTGCTGCCCTCCAAGGAAACGCTGCTCTCGCTGATCCCCACCTGGGTGCGCTCGAGCATCATCGGTACCTTCATCGGAATCCTGCCCGGCGCGGGAGCCAACATCGCGGCCTTTGTCTCGTACAATGAGGCCAGACGGGCCTCCAAGCATCCGGAGAGATTTGGACAGGGCGCTCCCGAAGGGGTTGCCGCCACCGAAACGGCCAATAACGCGGTTACCGGCGGAGCGATGATTCCAATGCTGACCCTCGGCATTCCCGGCGACGCCGTCACCGCGGTGCTGCTCAGCGCCCTGACCATTCAGGGCTTTGCTCCCGGCCCGCTGCTGTTCCGGGATCATATGGACATCATCTATCCGATCTTTGCCTGCCTGCTCTTCGCCAACGTCATTTTGGTTTTGGTTGGGCTTTCGGGCACCCGTCTGGTCGCAAAGATTGCAATGGTCAAAAAGGAGCTTCTGCTCCCCGGTATCGCGATTTTTGCAATCGTAGGCTCGTTCGCTTCCTCGGGCAATATCTTTGATATCTGTGTCGCGGTCGGCTTCGGCGTTTTGGGCTATCTGCTGGAAAAGCTTGAGTTTGAAACCGCTCCGATTATTTTGGGTCTGATTCTCGGGCCGATGGCTGAGCGGTATCTGCGCCAGGCCATGGTGCTCTCCGACGGTGATTTCACTACCTTTTTCACCCGCCCGATCAGCGTGGTGCTGTTGGCGGCGGCGGCGCTGTCCATCCTTTCCGCGCTGCGCAAGCAGTTAAAGCCAAAAGCGGTTCAAGCAAAATAAATACAAGCAAAATGCAAAATCGCCTCCTCCAAAAATGCTTTTATTTTTAGGGGAGGCGATTTCCTTTTTGGAAAATGAATGAATCGTGACTTTGGCAAGAACAAAACAAAAAAATCTAAAATGTTTTACATTCCGACTGCCGTTTCACTTAATTTTCACGCAAACGTCAACCGGGCATTAGTCCGGGCACATAAGCTTGAGGGGGAACAGAGGAAACGACAAAGGAGAGTGCTTCAGTGAATTTGAAAAAACCGATCTGCTTGGCTATGGCAGCGATACTGATTGTTTCGTTTGGGGGGTGTTCCGACGCCAAGCAGGCGGGGACACAGGGAAAAAGCCGTGATTCCGGCGAAGCGAGAGGCGCAGCGGCCGGAGCAGCCGCGTTGGCCAGTCAATCGATCTCGGTCAATGTGGCGATCCCCGAGGTGGAGAACCTTTCGCTGACCACCGATTATATCGGAACGGTCAAGGCGGCTGAGTCGGTCAATGTATTTCCTAAAACCTCCGGCACGGTCAGCGCCGTCTACTTTGAGGCGGGGCAGACGGTGCGTGAGGGCGATCTGCTGTTCGCGGTGGATTCTACCGATGCCGATCTCGCGCTTGAAAAGGCAAAGGTCGCCTACGACCTCGCGCTGCAAAATATTGAGATCAACGAATCCGGCTCCGGGAATGCCCTGACCATCCTCAATTACGAGTCGAACATCGAATCGGCGCGGCAGTCCTATGAGCGCGCACGTGAGAATCTCGACCTTGCCAGCGACGATAATTTTGACATAAGCGACTTTCGCAAGATCAGAAAGCGCTGGAAGGATGCCACCAAGGCTTATGACAAGAATCAAAATGATGAAACCTGGGCTGAGCTCATCGATGCCGAGGACAAATATTACGATCTGCTCGATGATTATACCGACTATCGCTCCTACGTCACGGCCTTTGAAAACGCTTATACCGCCTATGAGGAGGCGCTCGAAAAATACGAAATCTATCAGGGCACCACGGTGGGGGAAAATGCCGGAGGCTATGAGCTGCAGCGCCAGCAGGCCGAGCTGACCTATCAATCGGCGCTCAAGACGGTCGCGGACACCAAAATTTATTCTCCCATCAGCGGCGTGATCGAGTCTAAAAACATCACCCTGCACGAGAACGCTTCCTCGCAGTCCTCCGCCTATACCATCTCGAACAAGGACGTGATGTCGATCGAGTTTAATGTCTCGGCCGACGGCGTGGCTACGCTTGGAATCGGCGACGCCGTCACGGTAACCAAGGGCAGCGGAATCTATGAGGCGACGGTGGTTGAAATCGATTCCAAGGCAAACTCGGTCGGGCTGTTTCCGGTGACAGCCAACCTCACCGGGGAAAGTCCGCTGCTCTCGGGTGTTTCGGCCAAGGTGACCGCCGCCACGGCGAGCGCCGAGGATGCGCTGGTGATCTCGATCAATACCATTACTTATGACGCGGACGGAAACCCCTATGTGCTGGTATACGAGGACGGAAAGGCGGCGCGCGCCGATGTGACGCTGGGCATCACCACCCGCTCCTACGCACAGGTAACCGGCGGCCTCACCGAGGAGTCGAGGGTGATCACGACCTGGCATCCCGATCTGGCTGATGGTGTGGCAGTGTCTCTCAAGAGCGAGGTTTAATGCGATGAATCTTTCAAAAATTGCCCTGCATCGCCCGGTGGCTGTGCTGATGTGCGTGGCCTGCCTCATCATTTTTGGGATCTCGTCGGTCATGTCGATGGACATCGAGTCGACCCCTGAGATGAATATGCCGGTCTTTATGGTGATGACCCGCTACTCCGGCGTAGGCCCCGAGGAGATGGATTCGCTTGTCACCGATGTGGTGGAGGCGGCGCTTTCCGGCGTTTCGGATTACACCTCAATGACCTCCCGCTCCTCTGAGGGCTCGTCGATGACGGTGCTGGAGTTTGACTACAGCATCGACATGGACGACAAGCGCACCGAGATTGAGGACGCGCTGAATAATCTGCGCCTGCCGGAGGATTGTAACGACCCGACCATCATGGAGATGGGGATGGATTCGGACAGCATTATGTCGCTCTCGGTGCTGGCCTCGGGAAACGACAACCTGCTGACCTACATCGAGGATGAGATCGTTCCGGAATTTGAGCGCATCTCCGGCGTGTCGGACGTGGAGGTCAGCGGCGGCAAGCGGAAATACATCCGAATTCAGATCAAAGAGGAGGAGATGAACCAATACGGGCTTACCCTCTCGCAGATCGCCAACACGATTGCCGCGGCGGATTTCACCACAACGGCGGGTACCATTAACCGCGGCGAGGTGGAGCTTTCGCTCTTAGGCAGTGCGAATTATGACACGATGGAAAGCCTGTATACCATTCCGATTTCTCTGTCCACCGGCGATATCATCTATCTGACCGATGTTGCCGACGTCGACCTGACCGAGGAGACAAACAGCTCGATCAGCCGCCAGAACGGGCAGGAGAACATCCGCATCACCATCTCAAAAAACCAGAGCGCCAACACCATCTCGATCTGCGACCAGATTGTCGCGGTGGTCGACGATCTGAATTCTCAGAACCTCGGCTTGACCATCGAGATCACCGACAACAGCGGTGAGACGATCATGGACAACATCCAGAGCGTCATCCTCTCGCTGCTAGAGGGCATGATCATCTCGATGATCGTCCTCTTCTTCTTCCTCGGCGAGCCGAAGTCCTCGATGATCGTCGCGCTGGCGATGCCGCTGTCGGTCTTTGCGGCGCTGGTCATGATGAGCGTTTACGGCATGACCATCAACATGATGAGCCTCGGCGGTTTGGTCGTCGGCATCGGCATGATGGTGGATAACTCGATCGTCGTCATGGAAAGCTGCTTCAAGGTGCGCAACACCGGTCGCAGCTTCATGGAATCGGCCGAGGAAGCGGCGCGGATTGTGGCCTCGTCAATCATCGCCTCGACCGTAACGACCATCGTCGTCTTTCTACCCATCGCCCTGATGAACGGCATGTCGGGTCAGCTGTTTAAGGACGTTGGCTTTACGATTGTATTTTCGATGAGCGCCTCTCTGATTTCAGCCTTGACCGTCGTTCCGCTGCTCTTTGTCAAGCTTCGCCCGGTGGAGCGCGACGGCGGCTTTATTTCCCGGGGAATCCACGCCCTTGAGGGGCTCTATGTCCGAGGGCTTGACGGTGCACTGCGCCACAAGGCGCTGATTGTGCTGGTTGCGCTGATTCTGTTGGGCGGTACCGGCCTGATGTTCTCGAAGATCGATATGCAGCTGATGCCGAACATGGATCGCGGCAACATCAATCTTTCGGTTACCACCAAGACCGGTCTGAACCTCGAGGCCACCGATCAGATCATGACCGAGATCGAGCAGATCGTCTCGGGCTATGACGACATCGATACCTATTCGCTGCGCAGCCGGGGCGGCTCCGCCACGTTGAGCATTACGCTAAAGGACGACCGCTCGATGGATACCGATACAATGGTCGAGCAGATTCGTCAGGACACCGCCCACATTGAAAACTGCTCGATCGGTGTTTCACAGCGCAGCGGGATGTCGTTCGGCGGCTCCTCCGGCGTTTCCTTCTCGATTCAGGGCAGCAACCTTACCGTTGTCAAGGAGGTCGCCGAAGAGATCAAGGAGTATATCAAGACCTACGACGGCATCATTTCGGTGAGCACCAGCCTTTCGGACGGCGATCCCCGTGCCGAAATTGTGGTTGACCCGGTGCAGGCCGCCGGCTATGGAACGACCCCCTCGGCGGTGGTATCCCAGGTCAAGAATATGATTTCGGGCATCCAAGCGACCACCATTCAGGAAGGGGATACGGAATACAGCGTCAAGGTGCAGTATCCCGACGACCGCTTCTATGATGTCTCCGACCTTTCGGGGATGTTGATCAGCGTCAACGGTGCGCAGGTGCCGCTGACCGATATGGCGCGGGTCGTTTACAGCAACGCGCCCTCGACCATCAACCGCACCGACGGCAAATACTCGGTGACCATCACCGGAGAGGTGGGAACCGGCCTTTCCTCGACCCAGCTTACCACCGCCGTCCGCAGCGGAATCCAGTCGGATATCACCTTCCCCGACGGGATCAACCTCGCCGAGGGCAGTACGATGCGGATGATGCAGGATGAATTCTCGTCGATCGGCGTCGCGCTGCTCACCGCTATCTGGCTGGTATTTGTGGTCATGGCGATTCAGTTTGAGTCGATGAAATTCTCGATCGTCGTCATGGTCTCGGTGCCATTTGCGCTGACCGGCGCCTTCGCGGCGCTGCTGTTCACCGGGCAGTCGATCAGCATGACCTCGCTGATCGGTTTGGTCATGCTGGTGGGCATCGTTGTCAACAACGCCATTGTATTGATCGATTATACCAATCTGCTTCGCGCCGAGCAGGGGCTCGACATCGTCTCCGCCCTCAAGGCGGCGGGTCGCAGCCGTCTGCGTCCGATTTTGATGAGCACGATGACCACCATCCTTTCGCTGATTCCGATGGCGCTTGGCATCGGCGGAAAGGTGGAGATGATGCAGGGAATGGCCTCGGTCGTCATCGGCGGCCTGAGCGTTTCGACCCTCTTGACCCTCTTCCTTGTTCCGACCTTCTACCGTTCGTCCGAGCGGATGAGCGAGAAGCGGGCCGAGCGAATCAGAAAACGCCGCGAAAGGAAGGGGGATTTCGGGGACTGATTCCACGAATTTCACAACGCGGCACAAACGGCCGATCCGAACAGGATCGGCCGTTTGTCATAAGCTCAACGTCTGAAATTCCGCGATCTGCCGCTTCATCAGCCCGATCAACGCCTGTGTGTAGCGGGGGAGATAGGCGTCCTTCGGATAGACCAGCTCAAGCCGGACGTTCTGATTGAATTCGGCAATCCGAAAGGCCAGCAGAGGATTTTCCGGCTGTGAGGCGTTGATTTGCAGGGCATGATGAACCATCATCAGCGGGGCAAAGCAGGCTCCGGCGTTCTGCGCGGCGATGAAGATTTGCGTCTCGTTGTCGCTGATGGTCAGAAACGGCTTGATGATCACACCGTACTGCGCAAGAGATTCCTCGATCTGTCGGCGCAGCCGGCTGACCGGGGGATTGAGCAGGAAGGGGAGCTGATCCGCCCAGCGTGTCAGATTCGCTCCGTGCTCCTTCCAATCGGCAATCAGTGCCGGATCGGGGAAGGCTTTGGTGAGCAGCTCGCGCGAAACCAACACCAGCGTCGGCTCATCCATCAGCCGGATCACCTCAAACTCGGGATCGGGCTGTACGTTGCTTCCCAGAAAAAGGTCAAGCTCCCCGTTGCGCAGCATCCGCTCAAAGTTGCTTGTCTCTTCGTGCCGGACGGTGAGGGTTACC
>CAZVAV010000059.1:8247-8518 GCA_964625135.1 uncultured Oscillospiraceae bacterium
GGTTACCTGTGGAAAGAGGGCGCAAAAATCCCGCAGCAAAGCCGGGGCAAGGATGCGGGCTCGGGGGATGCTCAGTCCGAGACGCAGATGCCCCCGGGCTCCTTCGGCGAGCTCGGCAATTTCAGAGAGCAGTGCCGCCTCGATCGTATCAAGCTGCCGGAAGCGGTGCACCATCGCTTCTCCGGCAGGGGTGAGCCGCAGGCGGGGGCGGCGTTCAAACAGACGAATTGCATAGCGTTCCTCCATCCGGCGAATATAGTCGCTGAGTGCC
>CAZVAV010000060.1:0-8498 GCA_964625135.1 uncultured Oscillospiraceae bacterium
ATTTGACCGATATTCTGCTCTAGGGGCTTTTAAAAACTTGGGGGCTTTCTGAAAACTCCAAATTTCAGAAACGCTCTGGAGAAAGGATCGACCTTTTGATGAACCGTCGCATGGTTTTGTATATTCTGGGACAGATGCTCAACGCCGAGGCGTTGCTGCTTTTGCTGCCGGCCATTGTTTCGATTCTCTATCAGGAGACCGAGTCTGCCGTCGCTTTTCTGATTACCATTGCCGCCACTCTGGCGGTCGGGTTTGCCCTGACCGTTCGCAAGCCGAAAAACCGGGTGATTTATGCCCGGGAGGGCTTTGCGGTGGTCGCCCTCTCTTGGCTCGTCCTCTCGGCCTTCGGGGCGCTCCCCTTCTGGCTGACCCGGGAAATCCCCTCGTATATCGACTGCTTTTTTGAAACGGTCAGCGGCTTTACCACCACCGGAGCCAGCATCCTGACCGAGATTGAGCATTTGAGCCGAGGCATCCTCTTCTGGCGCAGCTTTACCCACTGGGTGGGCGGCATGGGGGTGCTGGTCTTTGTCATGACCGTGATCCCGCTGGGGGACAGCCGGTCGATGCACATTCTTCGCGCCGAGGTGCCGGGGCCGATGGTGGGCAAGCTGGTGCCTAAGCTGAAAAGCACCGCAAAAATCCTTTACGGCATTTATATTGTATTGACCCTGATTGAGGTGGTTCTGCTGCTGCTTGGCGGCATGGATCTTTTTGACAGTCTGGTGCATAGCTTCGGTACGGCGGGCACCGGCGGCTTTTCGGTGAGGAATGCCAGCATCGGCGCATATCAGAGCCCGTATATCGAATGGGTGATCACGATTTTTATGCTGCTGTTCGGCATCAACTTCAACCTCTATTTCTTTTTGCTGCTCGGACGTCTGCGCTCGATCCTGCAAAGCGAGGAGCTGCGCTGCTATCTCGGGATTGTTCTGGGATCGATCGCGGTCATCGCGGTCAACATTCTGCCGATGTACAGCGGACTTGGGGAGGCGGTACGGCACGCGGCCTTTCAGGTTTCCTCGATCATCACGACGACCGGCTACGCCACTGCCGATTTTAACGTCTGGCCCGAGCTTTCCCGCACCATTTTGGTGCTGCTGATGTTCTGCGGAGCCTGCGCCGGTTCGACCGGTGGCGGACTTAAAATTTCCCGGCTGCTGCTCTACTACCGCACTGCGCGCAGGGAGCTGCGCAGAATGCTGCATCCCCACTCGGTGGAAGCGGTATTGCTCGACAAAAAGCCGGTGGCGGAGGAGACGGTCACCGGGGCGAGCGGCTTCTTCCTGATCTACAGCGCGATTGCGATGGGTACCGTTCTACTGCTTTCGTTTAACGGCTTCGACTTTGAAACCAACGCGACCGCCATGGCCGCCTGCCTGAATAACATCGGGCCGGGTCTCGGGATGGTGGGCCCCACCGGGAACTTCTCGGCCTTTTCGGATTTTTCCAAGCTGCTGCTCAGCTTTGTTATGCTGATCGGGCGGCTGGAGGTCTTTCCGATTCTGCTGATCTTTGCCCCCTCCGTCTGGCGGCGGCGATAAGCCAAACAAAAAGCCTTTGGAAGCGGTTTCGCTTCCAAAGGCTTTTTGTCTACGCCCGCGCGCCGGTGGAGGGATTGATGGGAATCACATAGTTTGGCAGATTGCCGCCGGGAAGAATCACCTCGTCCCGGATATCGTCCTCGTCCTTCGACGAGCTTGAGGAGCTGCCGGAGCTGCTCAGGCGGGTATCCGAAACCAGATATTTGCCCAGCGTATTGGTCGAGACGACGAAACCACCCTCGTCGTCGTCGTAGGTGCTGGTTCGATTGGTGAGGGTGTTGCTGTTGTTGATTTCGTAAAGATAATCATCATCGTTCCCCTCGAAAAAGAGCTTGGGATTACGCAGATTGGTCAGCGATGCGCCGCTGCCGAGAAAGAACCGCAGGTCGGCGTCGGGGTATCTGCGCACGATCGAGGAAACCTCGTCGGTGCTCATGCCCGCGACGAGCGAAAAATTCTTCTTGGCGGTGCCGGTGAGGTGGCCACCCCCATCGGGAAAGGAAATTTCAATCTCGTCGTTGCGATCGATCGAAAAGCTCAGCGGATCCTCCTCGAGCTCGTCGTCCCCTTCCTCGAAGCCGATGCTGCTCAGCTTGGGCTCCACCTTAAAGATGTCGCCGTTCTTGCGGGTGACCCGGATGACGCCGGGGATGACGTCATAGCCGTCGGAGGGGAAGTCCTTGACCTCCTTGATCTCCAGAACGGCAAAGTAATAATCCTCGCCGTCGTCGATCTCCTTCTTCACAATATCGAGCTGGCGGCCGCCGGTTCCCTTCTCGCTGTAGGCCTTGTTCGCCCCGGTGCCGAAAAGCCGGTCGTCGTCCCCGTCGTCTCCGTTGAGCGTCTCGGCCTCAAAGAGATAGGCCTTGGTGGGAAGCTCCTTGCTCGATTTGGGAACGGTGCAAATCGCCACATAGACGGTCTGGCCGGGCTGGGCGATGGTGATCTCGTCGTCGAAATACTCGTCCTTAACCACGACGGTGCCTCGGGTAATGGCGAATGAGACGGTAGAAAGCGCCGCGATTAAAAGAAAGGCGAAAAGCGGCGACAAAAACTTTTTCATCTGATACTCCCTCCAAAAGTTGGTTCGCTGTTTGGTGACATTGTAGCATTTTTTTCTACCGAATTCAACCGCATTCGATCGAAGTCATGACGGGCGCGACGCAAAGCGGCACGGTATGGCGCAAAACAGCGCATGGCAATTCGTTTGATGTCCTTTGTCTAGGGGAAAGCTTTTGCTTGTAAAATTACTTTGTAAAGGAAAATTTTCGATTTACTCATTTTTTACAAATCGCTTGGGGCGTATTTTACAAACAACCGTTAAGATAGAAGCTGTTCAAAGGATGATAAAAACATAAGACAAAAGGAGATATTCGACTATGATGAAAAAGATGATTTCGCTTCTGCTTTTTTCCGCTCTTGTAGGCTCGCTCGCCGGCTGCGGCGCTTCGAGCAGCAGCGCCCCGGCCTCTTCCGCGATCGCCAATCCCGTTTCCAGCACCCCCGCCTCCTCGGTGGCTGCCGCCTCCGGCCTTTCGGGCAGGCTTTCGACCAACGGCTCGACCTCGATGGAAAAGGTCGTCGCTTCGCTCTCCGAGGCCTTTATGACCAAGAACCCCGATGTGACCGTCACCTATGATCCCACCGGCTCGGGCGCGGGCATCACCGCCGCCACCGAGGGAACAGCCGACATCGGCCTTGCCAGCCGCGACCTCAAGGACAGCGAGACGGGGCTTGAGGCCACCGTCATCGCCATCGACGGCATCGCGGTCATCGTCAACCAGAAGAATCCCGTCTCGGATCTCTCGCTCGAGCAGATCGCCGCGCTCTATAAGGGCGAGATCACCAGCTGGAAGGAGGTGGGCGGCTCGGACGCCGCCCCGGTCATCGTCGGGCGTGAGGCCGGATCGGGCACCCGCGACGGCTTTGAGAGCATCAGCAAGGTCGGCGAGAACGCCAAGTACGACCAGGAGCTGACCTCGACGGGCGCGGTCATCGCCGCGGTTGCCGCGAACGAAAACGCCATCGGCTACGCCTCCCTCTCCTCGGTGGGCGCGGACACCAAGACGCTGACCGTCAACGGGGTGGAGTGCACCGAGCAAACCGTCCTCGACGGCAGCTACCTAATCCAGAGAAACTTCAACATGATCACCAAGCAGGGCGCTTCCTCCGAGCTGGCTGACGCCTTCATCCAATTCGCCCTCTCGTCCGATGCGACCGACATCATCGCCAAGGCCGGCGCGATTCAGGCCAAGTAACGCAGGGTAGGAGAAAAGGGGCTTCCCCAAAAGGGTGAGAGCCCCTTTTTTTCCATAGGGTTAGGAGTTATAATGATGAAAGCAAGAAACGCGATTGAAAAGGGGATGCAGGTCATCTTCTTTTGCTGCGGCATCGTCTCAATCGCCGCCGTCGGGCTGATCACCGTCTATATGATCTTCAGCGGTCTGCCCGCCATCCGGGAGATTGGGATTACCGAATTCCTGCTCGGGCAGGTTTGGAAGAGCACAGCCAAGGAGCCGCTCTTCGGCATCCTGCCGTTCATCCTCACCTCGGTCTATGGGACGCTGGGAGCCATTCTGATCGGGGTGCCGATCGGGCTGATGATGGCGGTGTTCCTCTCTAAAATCGCAAGCCCGAGGGTTGCGGCGGCGGTGCGCCCCGCGGTGGAACTGCTCGCCGGAATCCCGTCGGTTGTCTACGGCTTTGTCGGTATGATCGTGCTGGTTCCGGCGGTGATGAATTTCTTCCACATCAAAAGCGGAACCACTCTGCTGACCGCGATCATCGTCCTCGCGGTCATGATTCTGCCCAGCATCGTCAGCGTGAGCGAGACCGCCCTCTCAGCGGTGCCGCGCGAGTATGAGGAGGCCAGCATCGCGATGGGGGCCACCTGGATTGAGACGATCTTCAAGGTGAGCATCCCCGCCGCCCGCAGCGGCATCGCCGCCGGGGTCGTGCTCGGCGTCGGCCGGGCGATCGGTGAGGCGATGGCGGTCATGATGGTTTCGGGCAACGTCGCCAATATGCCCCGGCTCTTTGGCAGCGTCCGCTTTCTCACCACCGCCATCGCCTCCGAGATGTCCTACGCCGGGGGCTTGCAGCGGCAGGCGCTGTTTTCCATCGGGCTGGTTCTGTTTGTCTTCATCCTGCTCATCAACCTGATCCTCAACGCGGTTTTGAAGAAGGGGGATCACAAATGAATCAGAAGCTCTCAACCAGGCGCGAAATCTATAATACCGTCGTCCGGTCGCTGATTTATCTTTGCGCCGGAATTACCGTGCTGCTGCTTGTCGCTCTCATCGCCTATATCTTCTACCGGGGGCTGGGCAACATCACCTGGCAGCTGCTGAGTACCCAGCGCAGCGCCCTTAAGGACACCATCGGTATTTTTCCGAACATTCTGTTTACCCTCTATACCATCTTTACCGCCCTCATCGTGGTGCTTCCGCTCGGCATCGGCGCGGCAATCTACCTCAATGAGTACGCCGCCAGCCAGCGGGCGGTGCGTCTCATCGAGGGCGCGACCGAAACGCTCGCCGCCATCCCCTCGATTATCTACGGGCTTGTCGGCCTGCTCTTCTTCTGCCAGAAGCTCCGGCTTCAGAGCAGTGTCCTCGCCGGGTCGCTGACGCTGGTCATCATGATCCTGCCCACCATCATCCGCACGACGCAGGAGGCGCTCAAAACGGTGCCCGCCTCCTACCGGGAGGCGGCCATCGGGCTTGGCGCGACCAAGTGGTACACCATCCGCACCATTGTTCTGCCCTGCACCCTCGATGGCATCGTCGCGGGCGCGATCCTCGCCATCGGGCGGATCGTCGGGGAAAGCGCGGCGCTCCTCTTTACCGCGGGCACCGGCTATGTGCTGGTGACCAACTACGTTGAAGCGCTGCGCACCAGCGGCGGAACGCTGAGCGTCATGCTCTATGTCTACGTCTCGGAGCAGGGGAAATTTGACGTCGGGTTCGCCATCGCCGCAATCCTGATGATCCTGGTGCTGCTCATTAACTTCGCAACCAAGCTCGCTAAGAAAAAGCTGAAACGAATCGGGTGAAAGCATGAATCAGATGATTACAACAAAAAATTTCGACCTTTGGTACGGCGCCTTTCAGGCGCTGCGTTCGATCAATATCGAGATTCCCGAAAAGGAGATCACCGCGTTAATCGGGCCCTCGGGCTGCGGCAAGAGCACCTTTCTCAAAACCCTCAACCGGATGAACGACCTCGTGCCGGGGGTGCGCATCTCGGGCGAGATTAAATTTCACGGGGAGGACATTTTCGCGAAGGAGATGAATGTCAACATCCTGCGCAAGCGGATCGGTATGGTGTTTCAAAAGCCCAACCCCTTTCCGATGAGCATCTATGACAACATCGCCTACGGCCCTCGCCTGCACGGCAGTCCGAAAAAGACCGAGCTTGACGAGATTGTTGAAAAATCGCTGCGGGGGGCTGCACTCTGGGATGAGGTGAAGGATCGGCTGAAAAAGTCGGCGCTCGGCCTTTCGGGCGGGCAGCAGCAGCGGCTTTGTATCGCGCGGGCGCTCTCGGTCGAGCCGGAGGTGCTGCTGATGGACGAGCCGACCAGCGCGCTTGATCCCGGCAGCACCATGCGCATCGAGAACCTGATGGCCGAGCTGCGCCGGGATTACACGGTGGTCATCGTGACCCACAACATGCAGCAGGCCGTTCGTATCTCGGATAAAACCGCCTTTTTCCTGATTGGGGAGATGGTCGAATTCGGCGAGACCGAGCAGATTTTTGCCCGCCCGGTCGACCGCCGCACCGAGGACTACATCACGGGGAGGTTCGGATGATGAGAAACCATTTCGACGAACAGCTGGAGTCGCTCAACAACAGCCTGATTCGGATGGGCGCACTCTGTGAGAGCGCCATTGCCAACGCGGCCAAGGCGCTGCTCGACGGCGACCAGGAGCTTGCACGCCGCGCCATTGAGGCGGACAGCGAGATCGATCAGGCCGAGCGGGAGGTTGAAGCGCTCTGCCTCAAGCTGCTGCTTCAGCAGCAGCCGGTTGCCCGCGACCTGCGGCAGATTTCGTCGGCGCTTAAAATGATCACCGACATGGAGCGAATCGGCGATCAGGCGTCGGATATCTCCGAGATCGCTCTCAGCGTTGCGCTTGACCCGACCACCCACGCGCTGCACATCGGCGAGATGGCGCGTGCCACCATCGGGATGGTGACCGATTCGATCGACGCCTATGTCCGCCGCGACCTTTCGCTTGCCCGCCGGGTGATTGAGGAGGATGACACGGTTGACAGCCTGTTTGTCACGGTCAAGAGCGAGCTGCTGGCCGGCCTTTGTGCCGACCCGAGCCATGGCGAGGCGTCGCTCGACCTCTTGATGATTGCCAAGTACTTTGAGCGGATCGGCGACCATGCGACCAATATTGCCGAGTGGGTGGAATTTTCCATCACCGGCTTACACAAGGGGGAAGAGCTCGGATGATCTACTGTGTTGAGGACGACAGCTCGATTCGCGAGCTGGTGCTTTATGCCCTGCAAAACAGCGGCTTTTCCGCCTGTGGCTTTGCCGACGCGTCCGGGCTTTACCCCGAGCTGTTGCAGCATCCCCCTGAGCTGGTGCTGCTTGACATCATGCTGCCCGGTGAGGACGGAATCACGGTGCTCAAAAAGATGAAGCAGAACGCGCAGACCAGCCGGATTCCAGTCATCATGCTCACCGCCAAGGGCAGCGAATACGACCGGGTGCTCGGCCTCGACCTCGGCGCGGACGACTACATCACCAAGCCGTTCGGCGTGATCGAGATGATCTCCCGCGTCAAGGCGGTGCTGCGCCGCTGCGCCCCCGAGGGTGGGGAGGACGGCGCGCTGTCCCTCGGGGGAATCCTTCTCGACGCGCAGCGCCACCGCGTGTCGGTCGCTGAAAACGAGGTTTCGCTCACCTTCAAGGAATTTTCGCTGCTTCAGTTTTTGATGGAGAACAGCGGGCGGGTGCTCACCCGCGATCGGATTCTTGAAACGGTCTGGGGCTACGACTTTGAGGGGGAGACCCGCACCGTGGATATGCATATCAAGACGCTGCGCCAAAAGCTTGGCAGCGCCGGAGCGCTGATTGAGACGGTGCGCGGGGTCGGCTATCGGATGGAGGGCGGCGTGCAATGAGGAAAACGATCTTTCGCTCGATGCTGCTGCTCGCGGTGATCACCATCCTGACCGGCGCGATCCTTTCCGGGCTGGTGACCCATGCGGTGCTCACCGAGCGGGTGCGGGAGGAGGTTCGCAGCGAGGCGCGGATTATTGCGCTCGCCCTGCCCAAGGGCGGGGAGCAGCAGGTGTTCGACCATGCGAGCCGGGTCAATCCCGCCACCCGCCTGACCCTGATCGCCCCGGACGGCAGGGTGCTGTTTGACAGCGCCGCCGATCCGGCCACGATGGAAAATCACCTCAACCGGCCGGAGGTGCAGCTGGCATTGCAGGCGGGTGCGGGGGAGGAAGCCCGCACCTCCGGCACGCTGGGGAGCAAGACCTATTATTATGCGCTGCGGCTTGAGAACGGCGAGGTGCTGCGGATGGCCGCCGCCAGCGACGGAATCTGGGGCATCTTTTTTCGGCAGTCGGGCTGGCTGCTCCTTGCCATGATCCCGGTGCTGCTGTTTGCCGCGTGGCTTGCCCACCGCCAGACCAAAAGCATCGTCGCGCCGATGCTGACCCTCGATCTTGAGCATCCGAGGGAAAACGACGTCTACGAGGAGCTTTCTCCGCTGCTGCTGCGCATGGAGCGGCAGCGGGAGGAGATTGACCGGCAGATCGAGGCTCTTGCGAAAAAGCAGGAGGAGTTTACCGCCATCACCGAAAATATGCGCGAGGGACTGGCGGTGCTGGATGCAAATCTGCAAATCCTATCGCTGAACCGCAGCGCCGCCGCTCTGTTCGGGGTTTCAGCCGATGCCGTGCGGGGTCGTTATTTCCTCA
>CAZVAV010000061.1:0-8487 GCA_964625135.1 uncultured Oscillospiraceae bacterium
ATCGGACAGTGAAAGTGGGATGGTTTTCCCGAGCTTGTAAAGCGTCTTATCATCGATATTGAGATTTACATCCCATGTGACACCATAGCCGCCCGTCTGAAGCTGTACGGTTTGAAACAAGGCTTCCTTTTTCAGCAGTACGCCGAACTCTGAATGCTCCTCAAGCCAGCTTTTCAGATTACATTTTTTGACCGCACCGTCGCGGAAGAAGGCAAGCAGGCAGTGGTTTTCCAGCGGTACAATATCCTCCAGTTTTTTGAGGAAGCGGTTGCGAACCTTTTTCGGAAGCTCGCTTTCTTCGATGGGTGCAAGATAATAATCATCCTGCGCACACCGCCCCATGGACAACATCAAAAGGTCAAATTCATCGTACTGCTTGAGCTTGTTCTCACGCAGAAGCTGGGTGATATTCTGCCGGTCCGTGGGGACAACTCTCTGCCGCACCCACTCACGGCTCCAATAGGAATTGACGCTCATCTCGCCCTTTTTGGCGAAGGACGACAGGAGCAGCGGGGTGTCCCATGGATCGGCGTTTTCCGGCAGCTCGATATAAAACCGTTTTGCAACCTCATAATATAGTAAATAGGCCAGATCTTGTTGCGTGGAATCCCCATCCTCACGAATTGCAAAGATTTTCATAGTAGCACCACCGTTTCCAAATCATCTCCCATGTCTTCTCCTGCAGCTTCTCGGAAATGACCCCATCCAGACCGTTCATCAAAATACGCTTGTCACTCTCTTTGAGTAGACGGAGCAGCGGTCGGCGGTCGGGCGGAATCAGCTTTAGGTTTTCGAGCACCGACCTTGACCCGACATAGGACTGAACCTGCCGATCCTCCATGACATCAAACGCCTCCACCTCTGCGTCACTTCTGCATCGACAGAGCAGTGACAGACCATGGTCAAACAGAGGCGCCAGACGAAGCGTTTTCTTTTTTCGATTGCGTAGCACCTCGATGTTGGCGCCATGCCGGTCACGATTGAGGATCAGGTAATCGACCACCAGCATCTGATAAATAGTTTCGCTCCACCCCTGGCGAATGCAAAAATTTATTGCCGATTCGCCGGGCAGGTGTTCGGCTTCATAAAAAGTGTCCAAGGCAGCCTTGTCCTCGCCTTTTTCCTTAAAATCCTCAGACGCGCAGAGAAACACCGACTCGTCCTTGCCATTCAGCAAAATGTCGGCATAAATCAGATTGTAATGCAAATGCTCAATTCCGAGAATATCCAGCAGCCGATCCACGATCAGCTCGTTGACGCATTCAAAGCCAACAACGCCTTTGGCAGCGTCATAGTCGGAAAGCTTATAGTACATTTTCTTCCCGCCCAGCTCGGAATACGCTTTCAAAAACGAGCCGGCAGTTCCGGAGGAATTGCGAATTTTCGTCCACGAAAGATAACGCAAATCCTCTTTCTCTAAAATCAGTTGGCTTTTCATGGTTCTCACCTCAAGAAAATAGTAGCACTCAACTTGCCGTATGTCAAGTATAGCCAATATAGGAAGGCCATATTCACGCAGGTGAAAAACGCATCAAAATCATTGCAGTCGCAATTCTTCTCTTTTGGATGGAGAACCCCATCTTGCACACCAAGCGGCCGACCCTGCACACCCTAAATCCCCCTTTTTGAACATAGCAAAAGGCACAGAAACGGAGTCCTCACTCCATTTCTGTGCCTTTCGTCTGTTGTACGCTTTTGAGTTTTCCGGCCGGCGGGTCACAGGATTGAGTCCGTACCAGCTGCCGCGCCGTGCGGCGTTCCGCTTTTGCCGCTCCTTTTTGGAGAGCTTCTCAAAGGGAATCAATTTTTCCATCGTGATGCTCCTTTCGTGGATGGGTGTAGCCGATGATAACAGAAACGTAGGCGCTTGTCAAATGGCGGCCTGTATCATTCATCGCAGCTTCGCGGCGGAAAAATCGTAGGCCTCCCGCAGCCACTCCAGTAGCTCATCATCCAACTGCGCCACGTCCGTTACCGGCACATGATGGGTCCAGCGATTGGGATATGGCTCGGTGGCAACTGGCACCCTGGGCGAGTCCAGCCGATGACTCAGCCCAAAGCTGACCACGATTCCGCCCTCAGCCCTCCACCTTGGTAGAGACACCATGGCGAACAGATGGCGGTTATAGAAACTAATTTGGCTTTTCTGCACTTTGATGGTAAACTCCGGCACGGCCTTTGTCAGCTTGTTCACCAGAGATTCATACAACGCCAGCTTGTCCGGCTTTCCGTCGAAGAAAAACAGAACATCGCTGCCGAGGAAATCCGAAGCACGCGCAGCGCAGCGCTTGAAGGCCACTGTCTGCGCCTTCATGAAAATTTTGCCCACCTCGTAGCCGTAGGCGGGCAGCTCCTTCTTGAAGGTCAGAAAGGCGTGGTCGATGGGAAAGCCCAAGATTTCCGCTATTTCGCCGTAGGTCAGGGTGAAGCTATCCTCGGTGCGCCCGCCGATTGCCTTCCAAAGCGGCTCATATTTACTCATTGCCCGTTCCCTCCCGCCGATTGTGATACCAAGTAATATCGATGTGCGCAACGGCAAACAGGATGCCGAATGCCACCAGCAGCCAATGCCGAAAAATCACGCCCCGCAGAATGAAGATGGCGCTAGGCAGGATCGCCAGCCACAGAGCGGCGGACAGTGATGGCCTGCGAAAATAGATCGCCCAATGGTGATGAGAATGGAAAAATACCAGCGAATTCGCAATTTACGTGAAGATTCCGATTTGACACAACAACAGGTAGGCGAAGCCATCAATGTGCCCCAACGTACCTATGCCTATTATGAGAGCGGGCAGCGGATGATCCCGCCCCGCGTTTTGTGCGCACTTGCGGACTTTTACAAGGTGAGCGTGGACTATCTTCTGGAACGCACAGACAAGAAAAACTAAGCAATGCAGGTATTGGCGGCTCGGGCAAACCGGGCCGCCAATCTTTGTGTTGCCTTCATGGGCAGAACTGCCTATACTCGTATTATAGCGAACAAACGAGAACACCGTCAAACAGCGGGGTATTTTGCCTGTGCAAAGCACATTTTTATCTGAATGTACAAGGAATGAGAACATATGACTGAACGCTATATTGCCTTCGACGTGGAGACGCCGAACTGTGCAAACGACCGCATGAGCGCCATCGGAATCACCGTCATTGAGGGCGGTGTAATCGTGGACGACTTCTATTCTCTGGTGAATCCGGAGGCTCGATTTGACTACTTCAACGTCCAACTCACCGGTATCACACCGGAGATGGCGGAAAAGGCCCCCACCTTCTCTGAGCTTTGGGCGGAGATTGAGCCGCTCATGAGCGGAGGTGTCCTCGTCGCTCACAACGCGCCCTTTGACATGGGCGTGCTGGCGAAGTGCCTCTGCGCCTACGGCATCGACTGGCAGCGCGTTGCAAGCTACGCCTGCACCTGCGCCATGGGTCGGGTCTGCTATCCGGAGCTTTCCAACCACAAGCTGAACACTATGTGCGCCTATCTTGATCTGAATCTGGATCACCACAACGCTGGTAGCGACAGCCGCGCCTGCGGAGAGCTGTTGCTGGATTATATGCGCCATGGACTGAACATCTCTCGCTATGTGCGGCGGTACGATTTGGCGCAGCGCCGAACGATGGGGAGGTTTGGACGATGAGAATTCTGGTGGATGCAGATGGCTGCCCGGTGGTAGACAGCACCATTGCGCTGGCAAAAGCGCATAAAATGGAATGCCTGTTGCTGTGCGACACCTCTCATATCTTTGAGCGGGACGGTGCAAAGACGCTGACCTTCTCCAAGGGCGCGGACAGCGTGGATTTTGCGCTGGTCAATCTGGTGCAGCCCGGTGATGTCGTGGTCACCCAAGACTACGGCCTCGCCGCCATGTGCCTTGCGAGAAACGCCGTGGTGCTGAACCAGGACGGCATGGAGTACACGGCAGACAATATTGACGCGCTACTTTTGCAGCGCCACACGGCCAAAAAGATTCGCAACGCCGGCGGACGGCTTAAAGGTATGCCCAAACGGAAGCCGGAACAGGACGACGCGTTTCGGGCGAAGCTGGAAGAGCTGCTCAATAGATGATGTGACCGGCTTGATTATGGTATAAAGCACAGCAAGGTGGTAATTCGTTTCCGTTTTTCGTCATATTATATTGAAACAGTTCTCAAAATGGTATATAATAAGTGAAAATGATGAATTACTGGCAAAGCTGTCGAAAGGCAGTGGCGCAAAGCTACAAGGGCCTGTACCGTTTCGGATGGCAGCCAGCTGCAAAAACGGAGATGCCCCACATGTGTGGGGCTGTTTTTGTATATTGACGAGGGGTGAACGCTATGGATTATATTTCAATCGCCGAAGCCGCAGAAAAATGGGGCATCACACCCCGACGCGTGCAGGTACTCTGTGCGCAAAACCGCATTCCCGGCCTGACAAAGTTCGGCAAAGCCTGGGCCATCCCGAAGGATGCCGAGAAACCAGATGACGCGAGAAAAGCAAAGTCCGTTCAATAGGACAGGTTTTCTGAGAGAATCATCATCATTTTGAAGCGTGAGGTGCCGCCCATGTCACATCCTGGTCTATACGAACAAGTCATCAATACGAAGCTGCAAAGCGAGCTTGCGGCGATCCCTCAGGCCCGCCGTGATACTGCGCCCATTGACAAGGCGGACTCCTCCAACCTCTCTAATGCGGCGCTGACCAGCGGCCTTGAATGGAACACCAAGGTCACAAAGCGGGATTTGCCCGAGACCATCGATAAAATTGCCGCCACCTTTGAGTACTACTGGAACGACCGAGAATTTGAGTATTACGCCGAGGCGGACAAGGATTACTCGCCCACCACCATGTATAACGATTATTCGATTAACGAGAGCCTATTCCACTGGCAAAGCCAGAGCACCACAGCAGAGGATTCCCCCACCGGTCAGCGGTATATCCATCACCGTGAGCGGGGAATCCGTGTGCTGCTGTTCGTGCGGGAGTTCAAGGTAGACTGCATCACAGGCAGCGCCGAAGCCTATACCTATCTTGGCACAGCCAACTATGTGAAGCACGACGGCAGCCGTCCCATGAATATTACATGGAAGCTGGATCGGCCGATTCCGGCGAAATTCCTGAAGAAAACAAATAAACTGGTGGTTGGGTAAACTGCTATTTCTTGATTTTGGAACCGTACACAATAGGCAGGGGCTCACCGCCTTGAACCAGAATCCAATTATCGCGATACTCCAATCTTACATCCAGCCATTTCCCATTATAGTATTGGAAGCAATCTCCACAGTGAAGGCCACCATATTGCGTTCCGTTTTCAAAGAGCATATCGGGCCGGTCTCCTATTAACACAATCGTACCTAACATAATTTACTCCTTCAGGTGGTGATCTTATGAAATTATTTGATGCGGTACCAAACGACTTGTTTTCTGTTTTGGCTTCGCCTAATCGGATTCTTTACGCAGATGCTTTAACTGTACTTTATGATGCATATCGCGATGCACTGAAGATTCCAGAAGAAAAATTATACTCTATGCTGCGCAGCAAATTGGAGCGTCAACTTGCTGAGGCAACTTTTGAAGGAGAAGATATTGATGAAGATGAATTGCAAGACATTTCAGGCCGAGCCCGTTTTTTGGTTCGAAAACTTTGCAGTAAGGGTTGGTTTGAAAAGGAACGCGGCGATGATTTTGGCGAATACATCGCGGTACCCGGATACAGCAGCCGAATTTTGGAATTGTTTCAGCAAATCACCAATGAAGAACCTTCTCGTGGCTACTCCTATGTGTTTGGCACCTATTCGTCCCTCAAGGTAGCGCAAGATGGAGGCGATGTTTTCGAGAAAATGTCCGCTTTATACAGTGCCTACGATAGCACACAGTCCTTAATAAAATTGTTGCAAATGGTCTATCACAACGTAAAGCACTATTTTCAGTTACAAATCGATATGCAAAATGTGAATGACGTGCTCTCTGCGCATTTCGATGATTTTGGGCAAACGGTTGTGGAAACATATATTCGTCCGCTGAAAATTAGAGACTCCGTCCCCAAGTACCGGGTCCCGATCCAAAGCATACTGGACGGGTGGCTGGAGGATGATGCGCTCATCACTGCCATGGCAAATTCAGCATATCAGGACAGACGAGGCAAAACGCTGGCGAGCTGCCGAAGTGATATCTTACAGAAGATTTTCTGGATCAAAGAACGCTATGATCACATAGAACCCGACTATCTGGATGAAATTGATGCTCAGGTTCGCCGCTATACACGAGCCACCACGCAGAAACTTGAAAATTTGACCAACAGGGATCAAAATATTCGAGGAAATATATATTATCTACTCACGGCTCTATCCAGAAATTCGCGTACTTCAGAGCTGGTGGAGCAAATCCAACCTGCATTTTCCCTGTGTGAGCAGTCTTATCTCTCAGAAAGAAGCCTGTGGTTCCGAAAGCGCCCAGGCAAGCGGGGAAAAGCAGATCCGGTGATGATTGAGGATCTGATGCCAGACGAAGCTGCTGCCAAACAAGCAGAATTGCTGCTGCATTCTGAATATGGGCGAGCTGCTATTTCAGCATACATAGATCAGCGGTTGGGCGAACGCGGTTTTTACTATTCCAAGGACATGGAGCTTATAGACGACAAAGCGTATATCATGAGTTTGCTTTCAGTATTGTCAACAAGCGATGTTGGAACGCCATATGTCGCAGAGATCTATGGAGGTACCTTTACAGAAAACGGATATACCATTCCTCAACTAAAAATTGCGCGAAAGGGGACGGAAAAATGAACTATGATTGGTTAGAAAATGCCACGCAAAAAGAACTTGTGCAGTTCAAGTCTGTCTGCAATCAACTGCTCAGCAAGACATTTGTAGTTCGTTCTGTCTACGTCCCAGAGAAGGGGCCCACCAACAATCCTGATTATTCATTTCTTTCTATCCATTTTGAGCAGGTCAGGGACTATCTTTCCCTCTTGGACTGGGATTTACGAAAAGACGATTTTAACGGCTATTTTTATATTTGGAACACGGACGAGGCAAACCGCTGCAATCTCAACAAAAACGCAACTGCGATCTTGCTAACTCTGCGCATGATCTATGATGAAAATCAAGAGCGTGTCGGGTTGGAACACGATGTTATCTGCACAGTTCGAGACATCTTGGAAAAGGTAGTAACCGATTATGCCATTTTGCCCGCCAAGCCCAATATGGACGAAGTCAAACGCGCGCTGACCACACTGGACAATCACTGTGTCATCCAGCGGATGGAGGGGAAATACAACCAAGCGGGCTGCAAGTTTGCCATTCTACCTACAATTCTAACAGTTGTCTCCAGCGAGAAGCTCAATACGGTAGTATCCGTGCTGAGAAAGGAGGATGAAGATGAAGAAGCTGAAGAAAATTCTGTTGATTAATTGGCTTTATTTTTCCAAGCAGCTAATTGAAGTGGAGGAAATCAATTTTCTGACCGGGAAAAACGGAGCAGGAAAGTCAACTGTCATCGATGCTCTTCAAATTGTCCTCCTAGGTGAAACCAATGCACGCAATTTCAATCAGGCGGCCAATGAAAATTCACAGCGTACGGTTGATGGTTATTTGCGCGCAGATATGGATGACAACAACCCATATTCCAGACGCGGAAAAGATTTTTCCAGCTATATTGCTTGTGAGTTTTTAGATGATGTGGAGGGCACGCAGTTTGTCATTGGTATTGTTTTTGATTGCCGGAGTGACGGCAGTCGACAGGATCGGTTTTTCGCCTTTGATGGGACAATTCCGGAAAACTGCTTTATTAAAGACCGACAGGCCTTAGAGATCAGCGCTCTGCGCAGTTATCTCAAGCAGCACTTCGGTACGCGTGCAAAACTATATGACAGTCAGAAGCAATACCGAACCGATATGCTGGCGAAATGGAATGTACATACTGAGCAGGTTTGCAGAATGTTGAAAAAAGCGGTGTCGTTCCGCCCGATTGTGAACATTCAGCAATTTATAACAGAGAATATCTGCGACATCCCCGAAAAACCGGATATCGAGGCGATGCAGCAAAATATCAGGGATTACAAGCGGCACGAACAGCTGGCAAAGCGGCAAGAAGAAAAGCTGCTCATGCTGCGGGAGATTAGTGGCCTGTATCGAGAAACGCAAGCGGCATTAGACCGTTGGCAGCAGCAAAAATTCCTGGTTCTTTGGGCCGAAAAAGAAGATCTTACAGGCCGAATTGACCATTTGGAATTGGAAAAAGTCACCTGCCAGGCTGATATTCAAAAAGCGATTGATGACATTGCGCAGGCGGAAGCCACCCTCGAAGGCAAGCGGAAACGCAGGGACGAGCTGGTTGCAGCAAGAAGCAACAGCGATGTTTTTCACGAAGATCAGCGTCTCACTGAACAAAAAGGAAATTTGGAGGCGGCTCAAACCGGCTTAGCAGAACAACTGCAGCGTACGATGCTGGAAGTCAAAAAAGAAGCGCAAAATCTAAAGACCCTTTGTCTCCGTATTCAAACGTGGGAAGAT
>CAZVAV010000062.1:0-7019 GCA_964625135.1 uncultured Oscillospiraceae bacterium
ACTGAGGCAAGAATTTAAGTTAGACATCCTTCTGGAGGTAGCTCATCTTGCGCACGCAACCTATTACTACCACGAGAAGCGACTGACAAAGGCAGACAAATATAAAGGGCTTGCCGCCTGCGATTCACAGACAACAAGCCCTCTCGGCTGCTTAATGAAATTATTTGTCTAACTTTTTGGGGTCACTTCATTTTCTATGTGAGCCGCCTAACATGGTTGAGGGCAGCCTTAAATTTTGGCGAGGCTCTCGTCCTTCAGCTCGACGTCGAAGGTCAGCTCGCACATGGCGTTTCCACCCAGCGTGACCATGCCCAGCGCACAGCGCGCGTGGCGGCCCTGCTCGCCAAAGAGCTCAACCAGCAGGTCGGAGGCGCCGTTGAGAACCTTGGGCTGGTTGTAGAAATCCGGCTCGGAGTTGATGTAGCCGGTCACCTTGACGACATGGGCGATGTTGTCAAGTCCGCCGCAGAGATCGTCAAGCACGGCCAGCGCGTTGAGGGCGCAGAGGCGGGCGGCCTGGTAGCCTTCCTCCACACGGTCATCCGACAGGTGACCGGTGTGCTGGAGCACCCCGTTGACCTTGGGGGTGTTGCCGGCCGACATCACAAGCTTGCCGCAGCGGGAGGCGCAGACATAGTTGGCCATCGGCACGGTGAAGGGGGGGAGGGTCAGTCCCAGCCCGTTGAGCTTCTCCTTGATCGACATGATAAATTCTCCTTTTATAATACGGATGATCAGTTCTTGACGTTCTTGGGAGATCCATCAAGAAGCGCCTTGAGGTTTTCCGCGCTTCTGTTGACCAGATTCTGTCGGGTTTCCAGGGGCGACCAGGCAACATGAGGAGAGGCCACACAGCGGGGATGGGTCGCCAGCGGATGATTTTTGCCGCAGGGCTCGGGATCGAAGACGTCGACACCGGCCATGTAGACCTTGCCGGAATCAAGTGCGTCCACAACATCCTGCGTGTGGAAGAGCGCGCCTCTTCCGGCATTGATCAGGATGACGCCGTCCTTCATTTTAGCGATCGAAGCCCTGTTGATGATATGCCGGGTCGCGTCGGTCAGCGGACAGTTGGTGCTGATGATGTCTGAGCTGGCCAGCAGGGTGTCGAGGTCGACGAACGAAAGCTGATCGCATTCCCACTCCTTGACGGGGGTGCGGCGGTAAGCGAGAACCTTCATATCAAGCGCCATCGCAACCTTGGCGATGGCATAGCCGATGTCGCCCATGCCGATAATGCCCATCGTCTTGCCGGTGAGCTCCATCTGTCGGACGTTGCTGACGGTGGGCTCGATCGAATTTTCCCAGCCGGTGTTTTTCATAAAGTCGTTAAAGTAGGAGGTGCGGCGGCAAACCTCAAACATCAGGGCAATCGCCATCTGCGCCACCGCGCCGCGACCATAGCCGGGGATGTTGCAGACCGATACGCCATGCTCGCGGGCAGCCTTGCAGTCGATGAAATCGACGCCGGTGCCGAAGGTTCCGATCATCTTGAGCCAGTTGGCATACCGGAACATCTCGGCGGGGAAACGGACGCGGTTGGTGAACGCGGCGTCGACATCCTTAAGACGCTCGGGGAGCTGCTCGGGGGTGGTGTCGTCATAATAGACGACCTCTCCGATTTCCTCGAGGGGCTTCCATGAGACACCGCCCGCGTTTACCAGAAATCCGTCTGTGATTAGAATTTTCATTCGTATCCTCCTCTAAAATATATCTTGTTTTGTAACGCCGGATGGCGGAAACAAACAGCTCTCGTGATTGGTAGCGAGGCGGCCGCCGCGGGTCGTGAAAGCCCGCGGCAGCCCAGGATGATGATGGCACAGATCTATAATGATCCATGTAGGCGAAAACAAATTGCCGAGCAGCAGTAAATGATCTTAAAAAATCAAACGATGATCTTAATTGATCAATGATTTTATGATTATCGTATCATCATCACAGAATACTGTCAATCAATATTTTCTGTAATAATAAAATTTGGATAAAAGCACAAAGTCAAAAATGAAATTTGTTCAAAATCGGAGAACGCAAGGCCTGTTCCCTCTTGCCTGATTGTTGTTGTGCACAAAATAAATGCCTCGAAAGCCAGGCGCCAAGGAGGGAGAGCAGGGCAAAGCCTGACAAAATTTTATAAAAGCTACAAATTATTTCCGGTTGTATTGACAAGTGCATCCAATTTCAGATATCATCATATAAAATGAGCTTATAGATATTGCGGGGAATTTTGATGAATCACCACAGCTTGGAATACCGTGTCCTTGATGAAATCTCACAACTTAACACGCCGATCGGAGCAAGCTTTCTCTGTGCCAGAATCGACGCCTCTCAGGCCAGCATTGGGCGGGTGCTGCGTGATCTGGAATTTCGGGGGATGCTGGAAAAGGTGAGCAATAAGGGCAGAGTTTTAACCGAGGAGGGGCACTCCCACCTTCAACTGCTCCAGCAGGGGATCGACTCAAGGGAATATGTCGACGTGCTTTTCGACCTGTTTTCCAAGACCGATAAGCAGATCTATCTTGATATCCTTGAGACAAGAATGCTTTTGGAGCTCAAGACAGCCGAGCTGGCGGCAAAGCGGGCGACCGATCAGGACATCAGGGATTTGGAAGGAATTCTAATCCGGCACCGTAGCACCCGGTCGCTGGGCAAGCCCGCCGAGGAGGAGAACCTCGATTTTCATTATAAGATCGCCCAGATTGCGAACAATCCGATCCTCTACCACCTGCTTAAGCTGGTGATGACCCAGAAGTCCGCCTACCTCCACTTCTCGGTGATGGATTACACCCTCACCGGTTCGACCCTCTTCCATGCCCAGATTTTTGAGGCGATTCAGGAGCATGATCCGAAGAAGGCGGCCGAGCTGATGTATGAGCATCTCAATGCCCTGATTGTGAAGCTGCGGGATATTGAGAACGATAAGTTTTTTCATTCGTAGGGTTCACCCTGCCTGGTGTCGGGTCTGTTGCAAAATAGCCCCGTAAGAAAATGATGCACAAAAAACGACCCCCTTCCCGGCTTTTTCGGTCGGTTCAGGGTGTCGTTTTTCTATGCTGTGAATAGAAGGGACGGGAGCCGTCTTGTTACACAAACGCTCAGACCTCCGCTTCGATGGCGCTGCCCGCTGCGAGCGATGCGGCGGGATCAAGCAGCCGCTGATTGCGGCTGCCGCGAAAGCGCAGCGTTAAATCCCGCTCGGCCAGCACAAAGCGGCCGTCGATCAGCAGAAAGCAGAGGGACAGCAGCTCACGCACCGCCGGACGGCGGGCGGAGAGCTCGAGCAGCTGCTCGAAGGTATAGCCCGAAAAGATCGCCAGATCCTTGCCCAGCGCACGCACCGCGCGGGCAAACGGCAGCAGCGCTTCCGCTTGCTCGATCGGCTCCCCGCCCGAGAGGGTTACCCCCCGCAGCAGCGGGTTCTTGGCGATTTCCTCAAGCAGGCGCTCCGCTTCGCAGTCGTACCCGGCCGCGGGATCGTGGGTTTGCGGGTTTTGGCAGCCGGGGCAGTGGTGCGGACAGCCCTGCACAAAGACGGTGAAGCGGATTCCCGGCCCATCAACAATCGACTCGCGGACGACACCCGCGAGCCGAATTGTTTTCTTTTGCTCCGTGGGGTTCACAGCCGCTCCATCTCCGAAGACAGGCCGTGCTTGACCCGGTCGCTGACCTCCGCCCGCTTGGCGTTGTTAAACCGATCGAGGGTGCCCACAAGATAGCCTGTGATCCGGCGGATCCGCTCAAAGCCGACCCCCTCGCCAACCATCACAACATTATTTTTCATCGTCATAAGAATCTCCTCCTGAATTGATCATACAATTTGTTGTTCTGAACGTTTTATTGCAGCGGATTGATGACCCGATCCTCTTCCTCGGACGGGTTGCCGCAGCAACCGAGCGTTTCGGCGTTGAGGTGGCGGTAGAGGCCCATCTTCTGGAGCTTCTCCAGCTCAATCGGCTCCCCCTCGCGGCGTCCGCAGCGGGGGCACACCTCGTCGATGATGCCGGTGTAGCCGCAGACCGGATCGCGGTCGAGCGGATGGTTGATCGAGCCGTAGCCGATGCCGATCTCCTTCATATACCGCACCACCGACTCAAACGCGTCGAGGTTCTTGACCGGATCGCCGTCGAGCTCGATGTAGGAGATATGTCCGGCGTTGGTCAGCGCGTGATACGGTGCCTCAAGACGGAGCTTCTCATAGGCCGAGATCGAAAACCACACCGGAATGTGGAACGAATTGGTGTAATAGTCGCGGTCGGTGACCCCGGGAATCGCGCCGTAGCGTTCCCGGTCGAGCCGGACAAAGCGACCCGAAAGCCCCTCGGCGGGGGTAGCGATCAGGGTGTAGTTCAGTCCGGTTTTGGCGCTTTCCTCATCCATCCGCTTTCTCATCCAGCCGATGATCTCAAGGCCGAGGTTCTGCGAGGCCTGCGATTCGCCGTGATGCTTGCCGGTCAGCGCGGTCAGGCATTCGGCAAGGCCGATGAAGCCGAGCGTCAGCGTGCCGTGCTTGAGCACCTCGCCCACCGTATCCTCGGGGCCCAGGTGCTCGGAATCGAGCCAGATCCCCTGTCCCATCAGGAAGGGATAGTTCTTGACCTTTTTGCCCGACTGAACCTGAAAGCGGTGGTTGAGCTGGTCGATGACCAGTGCAATTTCCCGGTCGAGCTGGTCAAAGAAAAAGTCGATGTTATGGTTGGCCTTGATCGCCAGACGCGGCAGATTGATCGAGGTAAAGCTGAGGTTTCCGCGCCCAGTGACAATCTCGCGGGACGGATCAAAGGCATTGCCGATGACCCGGGTGCGGCAGCCCATGTACGAGACCTCGGTTTCGGGCTGGCCGGGTTGGTAGTATTTGAGATTAAACGGCGCGTCGATGAACGAAAAGTTCGGGAAGAGTCGCTCGGCCGAGACCTTGCAGGCAAGCTTGAAGAGGTCGTAGTTGGGATCGGAGGGGTTGTAATTGATTCCCTCCTTGACCTTAAAGATATGGATCGGAAAGATCGCGGTTTCGCCGTTGCCCAGCCCTGCCTCGGTAGCGAGCAGCAGATTGCGGATGACAAGCCGCCCCTCGGGCGAGGTGTCGGTGCCGTAGTTGAGTGACGAGAAGGGAATCTGTGCGCCGGCGCGGGAATGCATGGTGTTGAGGTTGTGCACCAGCGCTTCCATCGCCTGATAGGTGTTCCGGTCAATTTCCCGGTCGGTATAGCGCCGGGAAAAGGACTGCGCCCGTTTGACCTTCTCCTCCCCGACGGCGGGGGCAAGCAGAGCAAATTCGGCCTCGGCATAGCCGTTTGTCGCGTCGATCGCCGGCCAGAGGCCGTCCTGCTCCGCCTCAATCTTCGACGTTGCGTCGCGAACCAGACGCTCCGCGTTTTCGACCCCTTCAAAGTCGAGCGCCTTGATCATATTGTTGCGGTAAAGGGTTCGATAGCTCTTGGCGACGCCCTTTGCCATGTCATGGTCAAAGCAGGGGACGCTCTGTCCGCCGTGCTGGTCGTTCTGGTTGGCCTGAATCGCGATGCAGGCGAGTGCCGAATAGCTCTGAATCGAATTGGGCTCCCGCAGAAAGCCGTGCCCGGTCGAGAAGCCGTTCTCAAACAGATGGGTCAGATCGATCTGGCAGCAGGTGGTGGTCAGGGTGTAGAAATCAAGATCATGAATGTGGATGTCCCCGTCGCGGTGCGCCTTGGAATGCTCCGGCTTGAGGATAAACATCTCGTCAAACTGCTTGGCGCCCTCGGAGCCGTACTTGAGCATCGTTCCCATCGCGGTATCGCCGTCGATGTTGGCGTTCTCGCGCTTGACATCGTTTTCATGAGCCTCCCGGAAGGTAAGGTCCTCATAAATCTTCATCAGCTTGGTGTTCATCTCCCGGACGCGGGTTCGGGTGGAACGGTAGAGGATAAATTCCTTGGCGGTGCGGGCATGACCGTTCTCGATCAGCGTGTGCTCGACGGCGTCCTGAATCTGCTCGACAGAAGGGGTTTCGTTGCCCTGCGACTCGAGATAGGCGACCACCTCGTTGGCAAGCTGCTCGGCGGTCGAGTGATCCTGCCCGCCAAGCGCCTGCGCCGCCTTATAGATGGCCGCTGTGATTTTTTCCAGCTCAAACGGTGCGGTGCGACCGTCCCGTTTTACGATATGTAGAATCATGGCTTCTCTATCCTCCACAATATATTGTATCAAGTTTTTTAATTGTACACCACATCATGCGCTTTGTCAATTGATGCGGCGTCCTCGCCTTTCTTAATCGCGACAAATTTGCAGGCGAATTTTTGGGATCTTTTTTACTTGTTTTCGCAGATGTGCTACTTTTTCGATCCGAAAGTTTAAGGTTTTGTGAGAATTGCTTTTGTGTTCGACAGCATACAACAAAATAGTGGGGGTCGCTTCACAAAAGCGACCCCTAAAAGTTTACAGAAAAAATTTTTTAATAGCGTCCGGTTGCTGCCAGCACAAAAATTGCCACTGCCCAGAAGAGCTGATAGATCAAAATCTGCGCAAAGCCGAGCGAGCCGATCGCTCCCGAAAAGGCGAGGAAGGCAACCAGCATATAGCCCAGAATCAGTCCGGAGATCTGCAATGCGGTGCCGTTGCGCAGAGCACGGGACAGCGTGATCAGGGCGGAGAGGGTGCGAATCCGCGTCGGGAATCCGCCGATCGACATGGCGTAGGCACGACCCCGCTTACGGGCGGCGGTTGTCTCAAGGTATTTTTCCCGCAGCTTCGCGGGAATGATCCGAATAAATTCCTCGGGGTAGCGGTAATCGCGGGCGATACGCGCCTCGGTGATGTTCGGGTCGGTGGATTGGACGACCAGACTGATCTCGCGCCGTGCCAGCGTGTCGAGCCAGCGCTCGATGGCGGGGCTGGTGCGGTAGCTCAGGATGAACATCGCCGTGACCTCCCCGGAATTGGCGAGGTAGAGGATTTCGCGATCTCCCCGGACAAATTTCTTTTCATAGTCCTTCGACGGCATCGAAATCGAGAATTGCTCCATCAGCGCACGGTTGCCGATCAGC
>CAZVAV010000062.1:7029-8486 GCA_964625135.1 uncultured Oscillospiraceae bacterium
GCACCGTCTTGCCGTCGACCTGGGCCGAAAGCCCCGCCCGGTCAAAATACGTGACCTGCTCCACCCGCTTGAGAATGCGGGTGTTGCCGCCGATCATCTCCAGAAAGATGTTCTTGAGCAGTCCGTCGACCCGCTCCATCAGGCTGGCCGCGTCGAGAATCGCCTCATCGATCCGGCTCTGGGCAAAGGATTTGATGCCGTGCAGCTCGACCGAGCCGACGGGGTAGAGCCCGTTGGCGTCGATGGCGACGGTGTTCATCTCCCGGAACTTTTCGACCGACTCGACCCCCGAGACGAAGCCCCCGGCGCCGCCCAGTGCCTTGGCGGCGCGCAGCAGCGGCAGGTTTTCCACCAGAAGGGCGGTCAGTGGGGAAGCCATGCAGAGGGTGGCACAGGCGATGGTCAGCCCGCTAAGCCCCGTCTGATCAAAGAAGAGCACCGGGACGACCCCCAGCAGAACCGAGAAGCAGAGAAAGAAGTAGGGGAGATAGCGCGAGAAGCCCTCGGGGGGCTGATCCGAGCCGGAGAGACGCATAAAGTCCTCGGGGAATTCAACCGAAACCGGGTAGGATACCGCAGGCTCCTCAAAGCCCTGCCCCTCGGTCAGCTCCGCGGCGAACCGGCCGGTCAGCAGAAAATCGCCGACCTGCGCCGTCTCCGCCGAGGCGACGGCGAAGTTGCGTTCGACGCGCAGAATGGCCATCCGCTTTCCGAGGGCGTTGGCGAAGAGCGCCGTTGCCGCGATGACAAAGTAGAAGGAGCCCTCGCCGGTGTGCAGGCCGCCCTCGATGAGGATCAGCGCCATGCCGTGGATGATGACCGCCACGGTACACAGGGCGGCGGGGGTATCATGATTGGCCTTGCCGGTGAAGAGGCCGATCATCCCGTTGCCGATGGCCCCGGCCGAAGCGATGGCCACAAGCAAAAGCAGGATGAGCTGCGACAGCAGGAAAACCCGCATATCCACCTCGGGACAGAGGGGATGCAGCAGCGGAATCGGATAAAGGTTGCAAAACGAAAGGTAGAGCAGAAGCGCGGAGCCGATGCCGGTCAGGATGACCCGCACCGAGGCGGAGCGCTTGTCGTGCTGGATGCGCCCCTTTACCTCCCGCGCTTGTGCGGGGGCGCGGTATTCTCCCGCAAAGGCAGAACGGCGGTCATTGCGTTCCTCCCGTGGGGGGCGGCTGTCGGCAGACGCCTTGGCATGGGATGTGCGCCGGGCTGCTTCCGGCCGGGGCGCGGCGGGGCGTTTTTCCTCCCGTCCCCGATCCCGCCCCTTTTTATCGACCGCGGCGGCCGGGCCGACACGCTTCATTCCCCCAAAGAACTGAGAAAGCGAGTCGAGTGCCTCGCCGTCGTCGTCCTCCTCCTCGTCCTGCTCAAAGACAGGGCGGGGCGTCTCCATAAACTGCTTGACCTTCTGATGGCGGCGCTCCTCCAGTCCGTCGGAGGAGCCG
>CAZVAV010000063.1:0-8399 GCA_964625135.1 uncultured Oscillospiraceae bacterium
GCGGCCAACAAGCTGGCTCGAACGATCATCAACCGGGACAGCACCTTTGTCACCCTCCTCTACGGCGAGGGTGCGACCGAGGAGCAGGCGCGGCAGATCGAGGACTACATCCACTCCAAGTTCGGCGACAGCCTCGAAATTGCGGTGATCAACGGCGGTCAGCCGGTTTACTATTTTATCCTTTCAGCGGAATAAAGAGAGAAAAGAATGGGGTCGCGCGGCGTTTGGCCGTGCGACCCTGTTTCCAAAAGGAGGCGGAACATGACAAAAGCGCAAAAGCTGAAAAAATTGCTCCAGCGCTCTGCGGTGCTTGGAGTGATTGGCTTATGGGGCTTATTGGGTCTGCTGCCAAAGTGCCTGATGCTTCATCTGCTTCATGTCCCCTGCCTCTTCTGCGGCATGACCCGCTCTGCCGAGGCGCTTCTGCGGCTGGATTGGCGCGCTTCGCTTGTCTGGCATCCGCTGACCATCCCTTTTTGCCTTACTGTCTTTGTGCTGCTCAACCGGGATATCCTTGGCATTGGGGAGCGGATAACGAAAATTTGGATTGGCGTGATGGCGGCTGCCTTTCTTCTGTTTTGGGTGCTTCGGGTGTCGGGCGGGCCGGCGGGATGGGCATTTCTGCTGCCCTCCTGATGGGGAGTGGGGCGAAAATGCTCTGCTTAAATCATTTTTCAAAGATTTCCCGCGAGTTTTCTTGACAAGACGGTAAATGATTGCTATACTAATTGAGCATCTTTGAGCCACTAGCTCAGTTGGCAGAGCATTTGACTTTTAATCAAAGGGTCTGGGGTTCGAATCCCCAGTGGCTCACCAAGAAAACCGCCTCGGAATTTGTGTTCCGGGGCGGTTTTCATATAGGACAAGGTTATTTATAGCACCAATACCAGTCCTTGCAGTTTAGTCCCTGCGTCTGGGGCTGGAGCTGTCTGGACATCAGCTCCTGATACGTTTTTGCGGCAGGCACCAATGCCGGTTGTCCCGGCTGCCAATTTGCAGGGGTGACAACATGCTCACGATCTGTGGTCTGTAAAGCGGTCAGCAGTCGAAGAATTTCCGGTATACTGCGCCCGTTTGTCAGCGGATAGATCAGAATGGCACGAATGGTTTGCTCGGGATCAATGAAAAACACATTGCGTACCGTTTCCTGATTGCTGGCGTAGGGGGCGACCATTCCGTACAGGTGTGCGATCTCTCCGGTGCGATCCGCGATGACGGGGAAGGGAATTTGGATTCCGGTATTGCTGTAAATCGAGGAGACCCATGCCAGGTGCGAAGGGTTGCTGTCGATGCTCAGCCCCAGCAGCTGCGTATTTTTCTCCTGGAATTGCGGATACGCATTTGCAAAAGCAACAAATTCCGTTGTGCAAACCGGAGTGAAATCCCCCGGGTGAGAAAAGAGGACAATCCATTTTCCCTTATAGTCGGATAATTTTATATTGCCAAAGGTTGTGGTGGCACTAAAATCGGGCGCTTTCATGCCTATGGTCGGATGATCGGTTGCCATCGAAATGACCTCCCCAAAATATTCTTATGATTTATTTTATACAGTGGGAGGATTTCTCGTTACGCCCGATCGGCTCGGAATTAACGCCGGATCAAAGCAGAACCTCCGCGCGAATTCGATCGGCGGAGGTTCTGTGCTTCATTTGGTCACAGATTAGATTGCGCTTCCCATCGATCTGGGATTCATGGTGTAAAGACCGCCGTCGACCTGCAGCATCGCGCTGCTAAAATAGCTCGACCGGTCGGACGCCAAAAATGCGTTAACGTTCGCCACATCCTCGGGTGTTCCGAGGCGCTTGGCCGGAAGAAGCGCCGCTGCCTCCGGGGAGGTGTATTTTTCTTCCTTTTCCGGTGTCAGCAGATGCCCCTTGATCAGGCCGTACAAAACGCCGTTGACCCGGATGGGGCGAATCTGCGGGGCGCTCTGGCGCACATAGTTGACCATCGCCGTATTGAGGGAGGCCGTCAAAACATCCTCCTCCATCATCAGGGCGGAAACGGGGAGATCATGGATGATGCTTGCGTGTGCCGATTGCCGCAGAAGACTGTTCAAGAATTTGGTGAAGAGCATGGGAGCCCGGACGATATGATGAGAGGCGGCTTCGATGAGGGCGCCGTCGATTTCCAAAACGCCCCCACGGTATAATTTGTCGCATACCGTGACCAGAATATCCAATGCCTGATGCTGCTGCTCCACACGTTCGCAAACAGAACGAATCTCGTCCTCCCGGGTGACGTCGCAGGGCAAAAAGGAGAACGCGGGGCCTAAATCGTCCGTCTTTGGCGGCGCTTCGCCGACGCCGATGACCCGTGCGCCCTGCGCCAGAAGCTTTTGCGCGGTCGCAAGACCGATTCCCGAGGAAATTCCGGTGATCAATGCAATTCTATTTTTCAACATATCCTGTTCTCCTCAACCAAACACAGTCATGATGCCGCCGTCAATGAGCAGGTCGCAGCCCGTCATATAGGAAGCCTCGTCCGAGCAAAGAAAGGAAACCAAATCTCCGATTTCGGAGGGCTCTGCCACCCGCCCGACGGGAATCGGCTTGGCAAGATTTTCATACATGGCCTTAATTTCCTCCGGCGTGCGCTGCGCGTTTTTGTCGCGATTAAAGATCGGCGTCTGGAATACGCCGGGGGAGATGCTAAAGACCCGAATGCCCGGCAGCCCTCCCGCGGATTGCTTGGTGTAGAGATTAATCGCGTGCTTGCACATTCCATACAGGATGTTGTCCGGCACGATGGTTCGGCTTGCCGCGCTGGAGATATGGATGATCACCGGCTTTTTGCTTTCTGCCGCGTAGAGATACTCGTGGCAATGGGCGGTTAACAGAACCGAGGGGCGCAAAAGCAAATCAATCGCCAGATCAAAGCGCTCGACAGGCACATCGGTCACCGGCTGCTTGACGCCAAGCCCCGCCGAATTGACCAGCACGTCCAAATGTCCGCCAAACAGGTCGTTGATCTTATCACAGGCTGCCTTGAGCTGCGCCGGATCGGTTACATCACACCGACAGGGAAAATACCGCTCGCCCAGCTCTGCGGTGTTGGTAAAATTCCTCCCCAGCCCGATGACCGAGGCTCCTTCCGCCAGAAACATTTTGGTAATGGCCAGGCCGATCCCGGAAGTGGAGCCGGCAACAAAGACCTTGTAGTCTTCAAACTTTCCTTTTTGCATGAAGAGTCCTCCTTGCTCTGATTGTTGTCCTCTGTAGTGTTAAGCAATGTTAGAAGGTTTCATTCAAAAAATCAATGCACAAAATAAAGACGAAATGTTTCTAAATTTTGTTGAAAAAGAGAGAGCTGTCGCGACCTCGTAAAGCTCCGGGCGTTCTTGCGTTTTCCTGTCAGACAAAAACCGGGATGACAGCCTGCTTTGTTTGCGCTACAATAGAAGAGAAAAACGGAGGTGAGGCAATGGCGCTGCGTTGGGAGGATCCGATTACCGCGGTGCGGGGAATTGGGGAAAAGAAGGCGGGGCTTTACCGCAGGCTGGGGATCGGGGCTGTCTCGGGTCTGATCCGGCACCTGCCCCGTGATTACATCGACCTGACGGTGGTTGCCGATCTTGCCCAATGCGTGATGGGGGAGCGTCGGCTGGTAAAGGCTTTGATCGTCGGCAAGTTGGGGGAGCAGCGGATTCGCAGGGGCTTTTCGATTTTTAAGGTCGAGGCCGAAGCTGACGGGATGCGGCTGACCATCACCTTCTACAATTCCCCCTATGCCGCACAGGCGCTGCGGATCGGGCAGAGCTATCTGCTTTACGGCGAGGTGGGCGGCACGCTGCTGCGCCGCGAAATGGCTGCCCCGATGGTCATCGATCCCGCGCGGGCGGGCGAGCTGCTGCCGGTCTATCCCGCCTGTGCCGGACTGCCCAGCAAAACCATCGCCCGGGACATCGAATCGGCGCTGGAATCGCTTGGCCAAGCCATCCCCGAATCGCTGCCCGAGTCGATCCGGGAGCTGCGCGGGCTGCCGACTCTCGATTGGGCGCTGCGGGCGATTCACCGCCCACGTGACCGTGCCGAGAGCCGGCGGGCGCGGGAGAGGCTCGCCTTTGAAGAGCTGCTGGTTTTTTCGATGGCGATGCTGCGGCTGCGCGGTGCGCGTGACCTGCGCCGAATCAAGCCGATCGAGCCGGTTTCGATCGAGCCGTTTTATGCCTCGCTGCCGTTTGCGCCGACCGGTGGGCAGAAGGACGCCGTTACCGATCTGCTCGCGGATTTTTCCTCAGGCCGGGTGATGAACCGGCTGATTCAGGGGGACGTCGGCTCGGGCAAGACGCTGGTGGCGGCGGCGGCGGCCTATGCGATCTGGAAGGGGGGCCATCAATCGGCGCTGATGGCCCCGACCGAGCTGCTGGCCGAGCAGCACCATCGGACGCTGCACGCTCTGCTCGGCCCGATGGGGATGACCGTCGGGCTGCTGACCGGCTCGGTCAGAGCCGCCGAGCGCAAACGGCTCGAAGCCGCGCTCGCAGAAGGGAAGATCGACCTGATGGTCGGCACCCACGCGCTTCTGACCGAAACCACCCGCTTTCGGTCGCTCGGGCTGGTGATCACCGACGAGCAGCACCGCTTTGGCGTTTCCCAGCGGGCGACGCTGGCTGCCAAGGGGGAGGCGGTGCATACGCTGGTCATGAGCGCCACCCCCATTCCGCGCACCCTCGCGCTGATTCTGTACGGCGACCTCGATCTCTCGCTGATTCGGGAGCTTCCGCCCGGACGAACCCCGGTGACCACCTACTGCATCGATTCCGGCAAGCGTGAGCGGTCGTTCGGCTTTGTGCGCCAGCGGCTTGACGAGGGGCGGCAGGCCTATCTCGTCTGTCCGCTCGTCGAGGAGTCGGAGGAGGAAACGCCGGGAACCGAAGGGCTGGTTTCGGCGGTCGAGTATCAAAAGCAGCTGGCCTCCGGTGCCTTTCGCGGCTATTCGGTCGGGCTGCTGCACGGCAAAATGAAGCCCGCCGAAAAGGAGGCGGTGATGGCGGGTTTTCTTTCGGGGAAGGTGCAGCTTCTGGTGGCGACCACCGTCGTCGAGGTGGGGGTGGACGTGCCCAACGCGGCGGTCATGATGATTGAGAACGCCGAGCGGTTTGGCCTTTCGCAGCTGCATCAGCTGCGCGGACGGGTCGGGCGGGGGCAGCATCCCTCCTACTGCATCCTGATCAGCGACGCAAAGGGGCAGACGACCGCCGAGCGGCTGCGGGTGATCAAGGGAACCACCGACGGATTTAAAATCGCGGAGGAGGATCTGCGGCTGCGCGGCCCCGGCGAGCTGCTGGGGCTGCGGCAGCATGGAATTCCGGGGCTGGAGCACGCCGAGCTTGCCGCCGACGCGGTGCTGCTCGAAGCAGCCCAGCAGACGGCGGTTGCGCTGCTGCGAAAAAATCCCCGCCTTGAGGGCGGGGAATATGCCGCTTTGTCAGACGCGGTAGCCCACTTGATCGGGCAGGTGGGGGAGCGACCGAATTGAGGAAATCAAAATAATTTGTACCTGTAATTTGAGCGACCAAATTTTTTATGCTGTTCAAATAAAATGAGCCTATCTAAGCTCAATAGTAGCAAGAATTTCATGCTACTATTGAGTTTGGATAGGCCTAAATTTTGAATGGAGGTAGAAAAAATGTGTAAGGATAGGATGCAAGAAAGGGCGCTGGAATTTCTTGACTGGATTGATCATAACTACGACGATTGGGCTACGGTAAGCTGTGCTGTAGGATTATTGGATGTCAGCGAGCTCGACGCAATCAATATACTGAAAAAGGCATACGAGAATGGCTTGGTGGAGATTTTCTTCACATATTTTATGAATGTGCAGGAAACAAAAGCCATACCGGAAGCCAGAGAGAAATACATTTTGAGATTGCTTAGAAACGAAATAGAAAATGTCGGCATAGAGCAACTCCTCAAAGATTATGAGCAGCAATTACAGGAACGATGCAACAGAAGAATGGTGTAAGAGCGCGATATCTTCAAAAAGACAAAAGACCTCTGAAACTGCGTTTTTTGTAAAAGCGGTTACCTTGATGAGCGGGTAAGGTGCGGCAGTGACCAAACGCCAAATCAGATAAAAACAGCAGCGTGGATCAGGAATGACCTGAATCACGCTGCTGCGCATCCTACGACAAAATCAAAGTTACAGCGCCGCGATGCTCCCAAGCTCAAGCATCGGGGTATCCCCGAGAAAGCCCTCCTGCTTTGCGGCCTCGGCGACCGTCTCACAGAAATACGCATACAGTGCGCTTTGCTTAAACTCGTCGTAGGCGTAGCCCGACAGGGGCTGGTCGTAGTCGATCGAGATGTGCCCACCCGCTTCCAGAGAAGAGAGCAGCGCGCCCATCTCCCGCACCTGCTCGAGGGTGTCCTCGGGGGTTTGGATGAAAGCGGGGGCGAGCGAGATAACCGAGAAGTCCGCCTCCCTGCTGCTGGTGGTCACAAAGCGAGCCACCGGGAGGTAACGGTAGTGGGCGAGGTAGTCGAGAAAGGCGGCCTCGCTTTCGGTGAGGGAAGCGCGCTCCCCGTGGGGGTGATGCTCATGGCGGTGCGAAGGTTCGTGGGAATGTCCGCAGCCGCAGTCGTGTTGATGTTGCATATGCGTTCCTTTCTTTTTGAAACGGCGCGTCGCCGCACCGTGGTAATTTTGATTGCAGCACCATCATACCGAGCCAAACAAGGGATGTCAAGGGCGGGAGGGGAATGTTTCCTCCTCTTGAACAAGCTGAGAATTTATCGGATAAAGCTTTACACATTCCGCCATTTCATGTAAAATGGGATGGAATCATAGCCGCCGGTGTGGCTGTGTGCGGATGACCGCCGATTCATTTTTTTGAACCGGTAAAAATATGAAAACACAGGATAGGAATGATCGCATGGGACTACAATATAAACGGATTCTGCTCAAGCTCTCGGGCGAGGCGATGGCGGGAGAAAAGCACTTCGGGTTGGATTATCCCACCGTGCACAAAATCTGTGAAAGCATTAAAACCTGCCACGACCTCGGCGTTGAGATTGCCATTGTGGTGGGCGGCGGCAACTTTTGGCGGGGCCGGCAGAACGGCAGCATGGATCGCACCCGGGCCGACCACATCGGAATGCTCGCAACGGTCATGAACTCTCTTTCGCTGGCCGACGCGCTTGAATCGCTCGGGGTGGATACCCGTGTACAGACGGCGATTCCGATGCAGTCGATTGCCGAGCCCTACATCCGCAATAAGGCGGTGCGGCATCTGGAAAAGGGGCGGGTGGTTATCTTTGGCTGCGGCACTGGCAATCCCTTTTTCTCGACCGATACCACCGCCGCGCTGCGTTCGGCTGAGATCGGGGCGGACATCATCATGATGGCCAAGATGGTCGACGGGGTTTACGACTCCGATCCCAAAAAGAACCCCGACGCCCGGCGCTTTGAGAGCGTCTCGTTTTCGGAGATTCTCAACAAGGAGCTTGCGGTCATCGATTCGACCGCCGCGTCGCTCTGCCGCGATAACCGTACCCCGGTGTTGATCTTCTCTCTTGAGGACCCGCAGAACATTGTGCGGGCGGTGCAGGGAGAAGCGATAGGAACAATTTTAAGGGAGGAAGCATAATGGAGCTGGATACTTTTGTCAAGGATTACGAAACCAAGATGACCAAGACCCTTTCGGTTCTCAAGCAGGACTACGCCGCCATCCGCGCGGGACGCGCCAATCCGGCGCTGCTGGATCGGCTCACGGTGATCTATTACGATGCCCCCACCCCGCTCTCGCAGGTGGCGTCCATTTCGGTGCCCGAGGCGCGCACGCTGCTGATTACCCCGTGGGATCGCAGCACCCTGAAGCTGATTGAAAAGGCGATCATGACCTCGGATCTCGGCATCAATCCGCAGAACGACGGCTCTGCCGTGCGTCTCAACTTCCCGCCGCTGACCGAGGAGCGCCGCCGCGAGCTTTCTAAGCAGATCGCCAAGATGGGCGAGGATTCCAAGGTCGCGCTGCGCTCGATTCGCCGGGACGCGAATGAGAAGCTCAAGGCCAAGAAGAAGGAGATTTCTGAGGATACCTTCAAGGATATCGAAAAGAAGGTTCAGGATCTGACCGATAAGTTCTGCAAGGAAGCCGATAAAATCGCCGCCGCGAAGGAAAAGGAGATCATGGAGGTCTGATGACGCAGACCTTTGTGACGTCTGGGGGAACACAAATGCAACAGCCAGCGAGCGAAGGGCCGATCCCGGCACATATCGCGATTATTCTGGATGGAAACGGGAGATGGGCCAAACGCCGGGGGCTGCCCCGTGCGATGGGACACCGGCAGGGGGCGAAGGCGGTTGAGCCGGTCGTCCGCCGTTGCCGCGCGATCGGGGTATCTTCGCTGACCCTCTATGCGTTTTCAACCGAGAACTGGAGACGTCCGGCCTCG